>JADLBG010000661.1 GCA_020847895.1 Bryobacterales bacterium | reverse complement strand
GGCCGGCGAGGGAGGGGCCGATGATGCGGGAGAGGTTGAATACGGCGGAGTTGAGGGAGATGGCGCTGATGAGGTCCTGCCGGCCGACCATCTGGATGAACAAGGTTTGGCGCCCCGGGATGTCGAAGGCGCTGATGACACCCACAACGGCGGCGAGGGCAATGACATGGTAAGCGGTGACGCGGCCGGACCAGGTGAGGGCGGCGAGAATGAGCGCCTGGAGAAGGGCCATGAATTGCGTCGTGAAAACGATCCATTTGCGCGAGAAACGATCGGCGGCCATACCGCCCAGAGGGCCCAGGAGGAGGACGGGGATATAGGTGGCGAAGAGCGTGATGCCGAGGATGGATTCGGAGTGCGTGAGACGGTAGACGAGCCAGCTTTGTGCCACGGACTGCATCCAGGTTCCGATGAGGGAGACGGATTGTCCCGCGGTGTACAGACGGAAATCGCGGTGGCGGAGGGCGCGGAAAGACTCCTGCAATCCGGATAGCCCCACACTGGCAGCGCTGTTGGTTTCGACCTTCAAAGCCCTTGCTTTCAGGATAAACCGTGACGGGTTACAATATGGGATTGGATTCATCAAGGAGAGGGGAATTATCACCTTGGCAGACGAAAAAGCAACCAACGAGAAGCTCTACAGCGCCGAGTACATCGGCAGCGGCACGTTCATTATCAGCAAGCCGCCCAGGAAGAAGAAGAAGATCCAGCAGAGCCGCGTGAGGAACCCGCGCCGCGGGAGCAGGAAGTAGCGGGTTGTGTCCATCGGGCGATCCGGCTCGAGTGGTAGGACGAGCGGGGGTTCTGGCAGGACCACAGAGGATCAGAAAGGTGGGGTGCCAA
Source organism: Bryobacterales bacterium (assembly GCA_020847895.1). GTDB lineage: Bacteria > Acidobacteriota > Terriglobia > Bryobacterales > Bryobacteraceae > CADEFT01. Next base: position 13,128 of record JADLBG010000661.1, on the reverse strand, counting down.
CCGGTGGGACCGGATCTGCCCTCGGACAACTCCACGTTAGCTGGCCGCTGTTCACTTTCCGTCCTCCCAATTTTTCAACTCATTCTAAACATTCGAGATAAAATTCTCCTTCCGGTGTCACCATGAAAATTACCGCCCTCCATCTGCATCCCATTGCGGTGGCGGACCCGCCCTTGCGCAGCTCCTACGGGCTCCATGCGCCCTACGCCATCCGGACCATCGTGGAGATCGAGACAGACGAAGGAATCCGTGGGGTATCAGAGACTTACGGAGGTGAACGGCCGCTCGCGGCGCTCCGGGCGGCCGAGCCGAAGCTGATCGGGCGGGATGTCTTCCAGTTGACCCGGCTGTGGATGGAGTTCGAGGCGCAGGCGGCGGAGGCGGGGGGCGATCGGAGCCAGACCTGGATGGTTCCCGGAGAGAATCCCATCGACCAGCATGCGCGGACGTTTGCCGCCATCGAGTTCGCCTCCCTCGATGCCATAGGGAAGGCTTTGAACAAACCCGTCTGCGATCTGCTGGGCGGGCGCGCGCGCGACGAGGTTGCCTTTTCGGCCTACCTGTTCTACAAGCACGCGGGCGGCGGCGGACTTGGCGGCGATGAACGGGAAGACGAGTACGGGGAGGGTCTGACTCCCGAAGCGATGGTGCGTCAGGCCAAGGATTTCATCGCCAGGTATGGCTTCCGCGAGATCAAGTTGAAGGGCGGTGTGCTCGACCCCGAAGTGGAGATTGAGACGATCCGGGCGCTGCGGCGGGAGTTTGGACCGGCGGTGCCGCTGCGGATTGATCCGAACTGTGCCTGGAGCGTCGATACGTCCGTGAAGGTGGGCGAGGCCCTTGTGGAAGAGCTTTCAAACGGCGGCTATCTCGAGGACCCGTGCGCGACGATAGAGGGCATGGGCGAGGTGCGCCGCCGGCTGCTGGCAAAGGGGATCGACACTCCGCAGGCGAGTAATGTCGCGGTGACGGCCTTCCCGCACATCCCGATGGCGTGGAAGCACGATGCCGTGCAGATTGTCTTGTCCGATCCGCACTATTGGGGCGGGATGCGGGCGCAACAGCAGTTGGACCATTTCTGCCACGTGTTCGGGATGGGCGTTTCGATGCATTCCAACAACCACCTGGGGGTGAGCCTGATGGCCATGACTCATGCCGCCGCGGCCTGTCCGCACCTGACGTACGCTTGCGATACGCACTATCCTTGGCAGACGGCGCGGGACGAGGTGGTGGCCGGCGGCCGTATCCCGTTTGTGAACGGGTGCGTGCGGATTCCCTCAAAGCCGGGGCTCGGCGTCGAGTTGGATTACGACCAGTTGGCCCGGTTAAAGGAGCGCTACGAGGCGCTGCCGTATCGCAAGCGCGATGACGAGGCGGAGATGCGGAAACGGGTGGACCCGAACTGGAAGCGGATTCTGCCGCGCTGGTAGCCCTTTCATGCCCAACGTCTTCTGAGCGCCACTATTCCCAGCAACAGCATCGCCCCCGTCGACGGCTCCGGAACACCAGACGCATCAGCGACTGGAGCCATCCCCAATATGTCATCGAAGCCGGAGACAGTCGCAAGAAAACTCGACGCCCCATTGGTGGGGTTTACCGCAAAGGTCTTACTCCCCAGAAAGCAGTACCCGCTCGCCGAATACAGGACGCCGTTCACCTCTGCCATGTTCTTCAGGCAGACACCGGGAGACGAGGCCCCGATGAGGGTTCCGGCGCCGGTTGCCGTGTTCAGCGAATAGAGAGAGGATGCGCCCGGTGAAGAAATCATCAGATAGAGTGCGGAGGCTCCCGCTGAAAATCCACCTGTGGTGGCGATTACAATCCCGGTAGGGCCGAGAAGTGTCGCCACTCCGGTGGCTGCATCAATGGAATACAGGTTCGTGTAGTTGGGGCCAAGTCCGTATAAGCCGCTGGTGGTGGATCCAAGCTCCCAGATGTCCGTCGAGAGCGGCGCAATCAGGCTCAGGCTCCCGTTGGTCGTGTTCACGCTGTAAAGATTCCCATCGTTGCCCGCTCCGTACAGAGTTCCACCCAGCGAGCCTAAGCCGTGTAAGTAAGCACTATTGAATCCTGTCTGCGTAAAGACTCCGGTATCCAGATCCAGCGTTCCAAAGGCTTGGTTCGTCGTTGTCACATAGACCAGACTGGCGGCGCTGGCGGCGCCGGGCGCGCAAAGCGTAGCCATTGCCAGGATCATGGCGAAAGATGGCGGGGAAAACCTCATTTTCATGTCTCCTCAGGCGAAATCAATTGCGTTGATAGACGCGAGATACCACCTCAAGGCCAAACGTGTGAAGAAAAGCAGGACAGTTCCGGCGTTGTCTCCATGTGTCGCAATTTTTCCGCTTTTGACCTAACAAATCCCGTGGCGACGGCAGAGGAGTCTTTCCCGCTGTGCGTCAGCGTGCAGGCGTAGATGTCTGTAACGCCCGCCAGTGAGCCTGATCACCCACGGCATAGGCGCCAGCGATGGCGCCGCGGTGTCAGGGTTGGGCGTAGCGTTTCTTGAATTCGCCGGCGGCTTTGCGGCGCTCTTCCCGTTCGGCGGCCGTCATGCCGCCCTGAAACCAGCGGTGTAGATCGGACTTCAAAACCTGGTCCAACTCGGCTTGAACGGCGCGGGCTGCCTTGACCTTGGCGGCGTTTCTCGATTGAAGACCCTTTGCGATGACATCGCGCAGTTCCGGGACGAACTCCATGTAGAAACGCTGAGCCACCTCGAAGTTCCCGTGCCATTGGGTGTAATCCGGTCCCATCATGGCTGCGCCGTGGCGGGCGCGGCGCCCTTCGTGGTGCCAGAGGAGGTAGTAGGTGAACTCCAGTTTGTCGTCGAAGTCGATGTCGTTGGTGATGAGGCCGGCGGTGCGCGCCATCTGGTACAGCTTCGTGGCCGGGCGTCCGAACTTGTCGTTGTAGAGGTTCACCTGGCTGTCGAACTGCTTGTACCAGTTCTCGACATAGCCGGGCGCATGGCAGGAGCCGCAAACCTGCTGCATCTCTTCGCGGCGCTGCTGCCAGCCCTTCACTTTCCTGCCCGCCGCGATGTCGCCGGCGTCGATCTTTTCCGAGATGGCCGGCCGGAGCGTCCACGAAATGCGTGAGCCGACATCGTGGGTGATGGGGAGTTGTTCGGTGGCGCCCATGTGGCAGGCCGAGCAGGTGGGTCCCTGCCCGAATTGTTTTCCGGGGATCCATTCCTTGTCTTTCATGAGCGGTTCGAACCGGCCGCGGTTGGCGGCGAAAGCGATGCCGTGCTTCGATTCGGTGTAAACCTCCATCTGGGGATGGTCCGGGCCCAGGTGGCACCGGCCGCAGTTTTCGGGCATGCGGGCCTGGGCGCGGCTGAAGTTGTGGCGCATGTGGCAGGCGGAACAGCTTCCCTTCGAGCCGTCGGGGTTGAGGCGGCCGACGCCGGTGTTGGGCCACGTGGCGGGGTCCAGTTTGCCGTCGGCGAGCACTTTGACTTCGGCCCCGTGGCATTGCCAGCAGCCGTTAACCGCGGCGGGAGAGTAGCGCTTCATGTTGCCTTCCACCACTTCGGCCAGCACGTTGTCGAGGCTGCCGAGGATCTTCGCGGCTTCGGAATGGTGGCTGGCTTCGAACTCGCGATACTCCTTGGCGTGGCAGCCGGAGCAATCTTTCGGAGACACGATGGTGGCGATGCGGAAGCCGTTGTGTTCGAAGCCGTCGCGATCGGATTTTTCCGCTCTGTGGCATTCGAAACAGCCGACGTGGGATTTCTGGTGGCTGCTTTCCTTCCACTGCCCGACGATGCCGGGCGAGACGGATTCATGGCAGCCGACACAGGTTTGGGTTTCCTGGCTGGGTTCGTTTCGGGTCTGGGCCGGGGCGAGACCGGAGAAGAAGGTAAGCAGCAGGAGGGTTGAACAAGAAGATATGTAGTTTCGAAGTATGAATGTAGGCACAAAAAGCCTCCACTCATAGATAACGTGACCGGACGGGGCCGCCTCAGTGACCGGAGTCACGGAAAACGCGTATCGAGCGCCCACTACCGGTCCTGAGCCATAATCTACCTATGCGCAAATTCGGACTCACTCTGGCTGCTTTCTTGCTCGCCTCGTGTTTTCTTGAGGCCGGCGAGAAGCAATTGATGCACTGCTTCGCTTTTACTCCCATCAAAGGGGCGGCGCAGGCGGATTGGGACGCCTTCTACAAGGCGACGGATCTGTGGCCCAAAAAGATGAAGGCGATCAAGAAGGTGTGGGCGGGGAAACTGGCGCGCCCGCTCGCACAGTATGCGACTCCGGACGCGGCGGCGCGGAAGAAAGCCCTCGCCGGAGAAAAGGGAGTTACCGGAGAAATCACCGCCACGCAGCGCGAGTACGGAGTTTGCATGGCCTTCGAAGGCGGGCCTGAGATTCTCAAGCAGTACGCGTCACATCCGTATCACAAGGAATGGATGGCCGCCTACGAGAAGGTGCGCGTAGCCGGGACGACGACCTACGACATCATCGGGCAGTAGCCGCGAGTGGGCGCGGGGTTCAGGCCGCGTGCCCTCCTTTCCCTGGGCCGGTGGCGGGTTCGAGGATTGCCGACATCGAGCCTTTCGATTTTGGGATGCGCCAATCCGCGCCGAAGCCGTGGATCTGGTCGCGGGCGAAGCTGGCGAGGGGGAGTTCGGCGGTCAATACGATGGTCCGGCCAATGGAATCCACCTCGACGGCGTGCCGGTAAGCGGCGTCGTGAGAGAGCAGAAAGAGCTTTTGCAGCATCTCGATGACGTAGTCGTAGGAATGCTCGTCATCGTCGAGCAGCACGACGTTGTAGAGAGGCGTGAGCACATCTTCGGTGTGCTGTTGGGTGGAGGTATCGGGAAGCGTCGCCGGCATCTGTCGGACGTATCAGTATCCAGGATGCCACGGAATGGCTTTCCAGGGGAAGGACGAGAAAAAAGAGAACGCACGATCGCCGGGGGTTCGTGTTTCATCCTATGGATAGAGGCCTCTGAGACGGGGCCGGTCCAAAGGAGGGACAGTGTTCATGCAGAAGACGGCGATAGGACTGTTCAAGACGGCCGATCACATCGAGGATGTAGTGCGCGACATTGAGGCTCTTGGATTTATCCACGTGCGCGCCGTGGAAGAACCAGGGGTGTTCGACCCGAACGGAGTGATGAGCTTTCCGCGGCTCGAATACGAAGTCGAATTGGGCCACATGCTTAGAAAAATGGGAGCAGCGAAGGAGGAAACCGGGGCTTACATCGAGGGACTCCGCCATGGCGGCGCGTTGGTGTTGGCCACGGATGAAGACGAGAAGAAAGTGGATGCCGCGGCGAATGTTTTGAACCGCCATGGAGCGGTGGACATTGAGGAGACCGTGGGCGCGGCGCCGAACTTGCCTCCGCTGCGCCATCAGCCGGTGAGGCAGGCTGAGGATGCCGTTCTGGCGGGGAGGTCCCGGCAATCGGGCAGTGGAGCGCGCTTCTTCGTCTGGTAACTTTCCGAGGATGCTTTTGCCGGACTCGCCGGGCGTGATCTAATCACAGAATGGATCTCGCCGATCGATTCGTCTCATTGCGTGGAATGCCGCTCGCGTTAGTCCTACTAGGGCTTGCGCCGGCGTTGTGGGCGCAGAATCCAGCGCCCGGGGCTGCCACGGAAAGCGTCAAGCAGACTTACGATAAACTCTGCGCGGGCTGCCATGGCTCGGATGCCCGCGGGACGCAGCAGGGGCCGGGACTTGCCGGAAATCCGTGGGTGCGGCGGCGCAATCTGCAGAGCGTGCGCAACGTGATCCTCAAAGGCATTCCCGCGGCGGGGATGCCGGCTTTCGACTTACCGGCGGCGACGATTGACGGGCTGGCAACCCTCGTGGTGTCCCTGAACGCTTCGGCGGCGGAAAGCAAGGTTCCCGGCGACCGTTCCGCCGGTAAGGAGTACTTCTTCGGCAAGGGCCAATGCTCCTCCTGCCACATGGTGTCGGGCGATGGTACGGCCGTGGGTCCGGATCTCTCCACCATTGCGCGCTCCCGTACAGTGGAGGAACTTCGGGATGCTCTACTTCATCCAAGCGCAAACATCGCCGTCGGATATGGATTGGCAACGGTTCAGCTTCGGGGTGGCCCTATGCTGCGCGGATTCGTGCGCGGCAGGACTCGCTACGATATCGCTCTTCAGGATCTGAAGGGCGGTTTTCACGCAGTCTCTCTGGATCAGGTGGCACGGCTCACGGAAGAGAAATCCTCCTACATGCCCGCAGTGAAGGTTTCCGGGGAAGAACTCCAGAATCTGATCGCGTACTTGAGCGGCTTGAATGGAGTGAAGCCGCGAGAGATGGTGACGGCGGGGATGCCCCCGGGCGGGATAGACTTCTCCGCCATCGTCAACCGGAAACCGGAGGACTGGCCCACCTACAACGGGAACCTCGATGGGAATCGGTACTCTCCGCTGACGCAGGTGAACGCAAAGAACGTGGGGAAACTTGCGCTCAAGTGGACATACTCCATTCCTTTGTGGGCGCAGTTTTTGCCGGATACGCCTTATTTTCGCGAAAATATGCGTTATTTCGGTTTGGAAACCGTGCCGGTCGTCGTGGACGGCATCATGTACGTCACCGGGCCGAACCAGGTGTTCGCGCTCGATGCCGGCACGGGTCAGCAGATCTGGCATTATTCCCGTCCGCGTACACAGGGCCTGGTATCGGACCCATCGCTCGGAACGAACCGGGGGGTGGCCATCCTTGGAGACAAGGTGTTCATGGTCACGGACAATGCCCACCTGATCGCTCTCAACCGCACCACGGGCAGCCTGGTGTGGGACGTCGTGATGTGGGATGAGCCGCAGCGCTACGGCGGCACGGTGGCGCCGCTGGTGGTGAAGGACATGGTGGTGGCCGGAGTTGCCGGGGGCGACTGGGGAATTCGCGGATTCCTCGCCGCCTACAATGCGGCCACCGGCGAACGCGTGTGGCGCCACTGGACGGTTCCGGACAAAGGCGAGCCCGGGTTTGAGACCTGGCAGGGCGGTTCTTATAAGCTCGGCGGCGGAGCCACCTGGTTGACGGGCGCCTATGACGCAGGCACGGACACGCTGTTCTGGAACACGGGCAATCCGTGGCCCGATTCCGACGACCGCGAGCGCGGCGGCGACAACCTCTACACGAACTGCGTGCTGGCGCTTGATCCGGCGACGGGAAAAATGAAGTGGCATTACCAGTTCACCCCCCATGACGTTCATGATTGGGATGCCACTGTGCCGAATGTTCTGGTCGATACCACCTATCAGGGAACGCAGCGAAAGCTGCTGCTCCACGCGGACCGGAACGGATTTTTCTATGTGTTTGACCGCACCGATGGGAAGCTTCTGCTGGCGAAGACGTTTCTCGACAAGGTCACCTGGGCGAGCGGAATCGGAGCCGACGGACGGCCGGTGCGGCTGCCTCCAGGTGAGGTGAGTTGTCCGGAACACGCCACCAATTGGAACGGCACCTCCTACAGTCCGGCGGCACGGTTGTATTACGTCATGGCGATCGAAAAATGTTCGGTCAGACTGTTGCCGGGAAGTTGGAAGACCGCGCGGGCTCCGGCGCCGGCGGATCCTGGACACAAAGTGCTGCGCGCACTGGATATCGAAACGGGGAAGGTTGTCTGGGAAGTGCCGCAAGTGGGGCCAATCGACGGCAAGCGCGTGGCGGGCCTGCTCGGCACGGCGGGCGGGCTGCTCTTCTACGGCGATCCGAGCGGCTATTTCGTGGCCGCCGATGAACGCACTGGAAAGACGCTGTGGCGCGTCCCGCTCAACGCCACCATCAAGACTTCGCCGGTGAGCTATGCCGCCGGCGGCAAGCAGTTTGTCGCTCTTGCGGTGGGATCGAACATCATGGCGTTCGGGCTGATGGAATAGCAGGCACATTCTGTTGATGCGAGGACCTTTCATGAACCGCAGATCCTTTCTCAAGACCGCGCCGGCGCTGGCGGCGCCCGTGGCGGCCCAGACGTCCGGCTTCGGCAAGAGCAGGTTGAAAATTACGGCGGTCCGCACCATGCCGGCGAAGCCGCGAACGGGGGCATACAAATATAAGCCCGCGCCGGGAGCCTGGAGCACGCAAGGCGTGGAAGTCGCCAATCCGATGTCGATCTACCCGAAGTACAAGGCCGAGCGCTCGCTGTTCAATCCCGATCCGGGCAAACTCGAGGACTTCGTGGTGGAGATCACGACGGACAAAGGAATCAAGGGATACGGTCCGGACGGCAGAGGTGGCGACGTGATTGTCAACGGCCACCTCGTGAAGCTCCTCATGGGCGAAGACCCGTTTCACATCGAGCGTCTGTGGGACATCATGTGGCGCTCCACCATGAGCTACGGCCGCAAGGGCGTCACATGAACGCCATCAGTGGCGTCTATTGCCTTGTGGGACATCGTTGGCAAAGCGCTGAACACGCCGGTGTACCGGCTCATCGGAGGAAAGACGAAGGACCGCATTCCCTGCTACTGCACAGGCAACGATTTTGAACAACATGTGGAATTCGGATTCAAGCGTCTGAAATGCGCCATTCCGCACGGACCCGCGGACGGCATCGAGGGGATGCGGAAGAACGAAGCGGTAGTGAAGACAGCGCGCGAACTGGTGGGACCCGATGGCGACGTGATGTGCGATTACTGGATGGCCTGGACCGAACGGTACACCATCGAGTGGCTCAGATGCTGGAGCCCTACCGCGTCTACTGGCTGGAGGAGGTTCTCCAGCCGCACGATTATGCAGGCTTCGGCAGGCTGCGCAAAGCGATCAAGTCCACTCGCATCGTGACCGGAGAGCATGAGTATGGTCGCTATGGATTCCGGCAGTTGCTGGAGCACCAAGCGGCCGAGATCTGGCAACCGGACGCGCAATGGACGGGTGGCCTCACCGAATTACGCCGCATCGGCGCGCTCGCCGCGGCCTATGGCATTCCGGTGATTCCACACGCCGGAGGTCTTTCTCCGGAGACGGTCGCGTTCACGGCTTCGACGGTAAACGCGCCGTGGTGCGAGTTGTTCATGCCTCCGCCGGGAGGCCCCAAGGACGTGTATAAACGCTTCGAGGACATTATGCGCGTCACGCGCGGCCCTGAAGGAATTTATATGGAGCCGCGGGACGTGCCGGGGATCGGGTGGGAAGTGGCTTCGCTCTCGGCCCTCTAAGCGCCGCTTACTTCCGGAACCAATAGAGCAGCAGGCCGTAGCCGACGCCTGCCGGATCGGTGGTTTTCGCGGACTGGAACGCCATGAAACGGCCATCGGTGGAGACGACGGGGTTGGATGCCTTTCCTCCTTCGTAGTCGTTGAAGTGCGTGAGCCGCGTGAAATCCTTGCCCGCGCCGTCGAGGCGTAGTTTCCAGATGTCGATGTTGCCGGATCCGCGCTTTCCGCCGAGAGTGTCGCACTGGCGGTCGGCTTCGACGAGGGTGTACTTGCCGCCGGGGAGGATGCCTTCGCATTCGTTGTAAGTGCCGGGAGCCTTGGACTGATTGGTGACGGCTTTGGTGGCGAGATCAATGGTCATGACGGAGGCGAGGCCTTTGGGCTCGTAGCAGGTGAACGTCATCTTCGAGTCGTTGTCGTAGAAATCCTGCGCCTCCAGGCGGCAGACGGCGGTCTTGCTCTCGTAGACCACCTGTTTGTTGACGAGTTTCGCCGTGCCGCCGGAGATGCCGACTTCGGCGATTTCCAGACGTGAGCCTTCGGGGCCCAAGGACGGGTCCTGGGAGGGCAGCACGGAGTAGGAGACCTTCATGCTCTTCTTCGAGATGGCCATGCCCTCGCTCATCCTCTGATGCATTTTCACGGGCTTCGAGCCGGGCTGCTTGCCGAGGAACCAGAGTTCGTTGTCCCGTGTGCGGCTGATGCGGATGTCCTCGAAGTGATCGGGACCGATGAGGATGGAATCGCCGGTGACGAGATGCATTACGCGCAGGAAGGCGGCGCCGGGCACATTGCAGGTGAGACAGCGGATGATGCGGGTCTGAAGATCGATGACGAAGGCATCGCCGAAGCTCTTGTTCATGAAGGCGATGCGGCGGTTGTCGGGGGAGATGTCCGCGCGCTCGCCGAAGTGGGTGAGAATTTCCACGGTGGGCGGCAGGTGTTCGAGAGGGTTACCAGGCTTGCGCTGGGCGTTGGCGGCGGTCCAGAAAAGGATGAATGCGATCAGGAAGCGCATACTGCGGAAATGCTATCAGATCGCTCATATCCTGGGGCGTTGCGGCAGTGGCACAATGCGGCTGAGGCGTATGACACTCACCATCCGGTTGTTGCGTGAGACCGACGGCCGCTGGATTGCCGGCATTCCCGAACTGCCGGGCGTAACGGTTTACGGTGAGACACCCGCGCAGGCTGAGTTAAGAGCGAAGGGGCTTGCTCTCCGCGTGATCGCGGAAGAACTCGAGCACGGGGAAATGCTGCCAATGGCCGATATACCGCGGTTCTCCGTACCCGCATGAGCGCCTGGCCCTCGCGAGGAATTGGGACCGGTCATTCTTGCCGAGATCGCACAGCGCACTGGTTTGCGCCCTGAGGATCTGTAACTGCGCAGATCAAGGCCATCATGCGGCAACTCTGATTCAGAAGCCATTCAACACAGATAGCGCACGAATCAGGCTGCGCGCGAGGTCGCCGCGGAGAGCGGGCGCGCCGGGACAAAACCGGCCAGGGGCGCAGGGCTCCATAATCGAGCGGGCGGAGACCGATGCGATAGAGGAGTACAGGGGGCTCTTCAGAGCAACATCCGCGAGAGCAACAGTGGCATAGGGGAGTTGGAGAGCGCGGGCGAGGAAAGCGGCGAGTTGTTCCCGCGTGAGTGTGGCGTTCGGGCAGAAGTTCAGTGGCGTGGTGGAGCAGCCCTGCGTAATCTGGCGGCGATAGATGGCTTCGATGGCCGCGGCGGCGGCATCCGTGGGGGGCACATCATCGAAGATTCCCTCGGCAGGCTGCGCGGCGGAAAGTTTCAGGAGACGTGCCAATACGAGTGCTGCCTCCCGGCGAGTGATCACTCCCGTGACGCCGAAGTTACTGAAGCTGTAGCCGAGCATCAGTCCGCGCGCGCTGGCGAGTTGGACATCGGCCCAGTAAGGGCTTCCGAAGGGGACGTCGGAATACGCGTAGAGGGAGATGGCGCTTCCGGATGCCGTCAAGGCCTGCTGCGCGAGGAGCGGATTGAGTTGCCGCGGCTGGATGCGCGCAGCGGCGGCGAGTGCGGCGATGGCGCCGGCGGCCTGGCCGGTGGACATGACCGCGGGCTGCAGCCGGAGCGCGCCGCTTGCCAGGCGGGAGTAGCCGAGGTTCTTCTCCGTGGCAAGGAATCCATCGATGCGCTTTGGGATGAAGCTCTCGAAGGGCACATGGAAGGGACCATCAAGTCCTCCGGTATCGGACGAGGTTTCGCCGAAGCGCGCCTCGAGGTCGGGCGTCGAATCGCAGTTGTGGAGATCGACGAAGTAGTCGCCCAGCGCGACCGCGGTGGGCAGTGATTTGCCTCGCGGTACTCCGTCGGGGCCCGGAGTGCGGCGGATGTCGTTGATCGTGAGATCGTGGACCGCCACGATGCGGCGGCTCTCACGGATGTAAGGCCGCAAGGGCAGAAGCGCTTCGATGCTCTTCATGGACGGGGGAATGATGGAGCAGTAGCGTTGCGCCTGGGAACCGGCGAAATCCTGGCTCACGGACCAATCGGGCTGGTTGAGGCCCTCGGGATCCTGAATGAAGTACAGGAGGTTGAGGGTCTTCAGTTTCGCCTGGCAGGTGAGTTCATCGCGCATGGCCGGGTTGGTGAGGAAAGCAGCGGGCAGAAGGAAGCGGCGAAGCGGATCCGTAGCGTAGGGGGAGTAGGTAGGGAAATCATTCACCCAGTTGACGCCCGTTTTCGTGATGAGTGCGCCGTCGAGCGAGGTGTACGAGCCAGGGCGGCCGAGATTGGGAAGCCCGCGATACTGGTTGTGCACCTGAAAGCTGACGGGATAGCGGGTAGGGTCGTTGAAGGGGAGCAGCGCGAGAGTACGGCGGAATTCATCACGCGCCTGAGCGTAGCCGGGCGGGGGTCCCGTGAAGCGAAGACCAGCCGGCAGCGAGTCATAGCGCTGAATGACGGCCGCGTAGGTGATGTCCTGGATACAGGAGCCGGGAGTCGCTCCGGTTCCGTTGCCGGCGTAATGCTCCGCGCCGGCCAAGGCAAGCAGGTCGCCGGCCTCAGTGCCGTCTATGGTGACCCGGGCGCCCAATTCACGTCCGGACGAGAGACGGACCCCGCTGACCGCAGCCCCGCTGAGAAGGACCGCGCTGACAGTAGTGAGCGGGTAGAGTTCGATGTTCGGCTCTTCGCGGAGCATGGCGCGCAGCGTGTGTTCCACCTGAAGAGGCTCGAAGCAATGAGATGACGGACTCCAATAGCACGTGGCTACCGACTTGCCGCGCGAGGTGTAGACGGCCGTGGCGCGATCCAGAAACTCGCGGTAGATGCCGGTGGGGTTGGTGGCAAAAAAGGGGCCTTCATCCATTGTCGAGACGCCCGCCGAACTCATCTGACCGCCGATCCAGTCAGTATCTTCGATGAGGGCGACGCGGGCGCCCATGCGAGCGGCCTGGATCGAAGCGGCGACGCCTCCCGCGCCCGCGCCCACAACAATCACGTCATAGGGCGGTGGGTCCGGGGATTGAGGGTACAAGGCGAGGGCCAGGAGGAAGGCGATCCCGGCGCCAGCAAGGCGGGGACCCGCAACACAGACTTTGCGGCAGACCCGGTTGGGGCCGGGCACCGTTGGCTCGGACATAAATTGAGTTTGGCTAATACTACCGTTTTATTCGGGGCAGATGCAATGGATTTTTTTGGTATAGCGGTTCCAGTACGTGCCGATGCCCGTTGACTTGGAACCGCGGGAGGATCATAGTGAAGCCAGAAGAGGAATCCGCCAGAGTCCGGGCTAGCCCCAATACTGTTCACTTAAGAACATTTTAGTGCTATTCTGTTTTTGGGGCGGATGCCTCCACAAGGAGGTCATCGCATGCATATTGCCGCCGTCGAATCCACAACGCTCACGACGGTTGCCTACGACCAAGCCCGCGAACTGTTGCAGTTGGAATTCCGTAGCCGGGCGATCTATCAATATTCCGGCGTTCCACCGGCAGTGCACGAAGCCCT
>JADLBG010000660.1 GCA_020847895.1 Bryobacterales bacterium | reverse complement strand
TCGACGAAACAGCCTGCTGGCTGTTGTGTAGAAACGCAGGAAGCAAAAATCACACGCGCAAAGCCCGGAAACGCTACCGCCCGAATCTCTCCCAGAGTAACAAAACTGTCAAGGCTCCGTCAAACCGGGCGGGGAGAGCCTTCGGGGAGTCTCGGGGAGAGGCGTGCGGCATCGCACGAAGAGCTTCCAATTACAGTATCATGTCTGAGGTAAATATGCGCAAATGGCTGCTCGTCTGGATGCTGGCGGCGCTCGCTCAGGCCGCGTTTGCTCAAAAGTCCGTGACACATGAAGGGCGCGAAGGTCTCCAGCTTTCGAGCGGAAAGGCGGAGTTGGTGGTGCTCCCGCAGGGTGGGGCGTTCGTCAGCTTCGTGCTGGCGGATGATGGGAAGCATGTAAATCCTTTATGGGACCCGCTACGCATGGCGCGGGAGGCCGGGCTGCGGCCGAACTTCGGCGCCAGTATGGGCCATTTCCTGTGCGTGGATGGATTCGGCCCCGTGACGAAGGCCGAGCAGGCGGCCGGATTCCGGGGGCATGGCGAAGCGCACGAACTTCCCTGGAACGTTGTCAGCTCCAAGGAGAATGAAGTGACGTTCCGGGTGCTGCTGCCAAAGGCGCAGGAAGTGCTCACCCGAAAGATCAGCATGGTTCCTGGCGAGCAGGTGGCGCTGGTGGAAAGCGACCTCGAGAGCCTGCTGCCGTTTGACCGCGTCATGCTATGGGCGGAGCACGCCACTATCGGTGCGCCGTTTCTGGCATTGGGGAAGACCGTTGTGGATCAGTCAACGTCGCAGTGCCAAACCAAGCCGTATCAAGGGGCGAAGGGGCCAAGGACATTCCCCAGCGGTGAGAATTTCACGTGGCCCATGGTGAAGACAGCGGGAGGCGAAGTGAATGCGCGCGCCGCCCCGGGCAAAGACGGAACCATGAACCACATCGGATGCCTGTTCGATCCGAAGCGCGAGCATGAATTCATCACGGCAATCAGTCTGCCCGACCACTTGCTGATCGGCTACCTGATTCGCCGCGGAGACTACCCCTGGGTCCAGCACTGGATGAACTACCCGTCGAATCGAACATATTCCTGGGGGCTCGAATTCGGCATGCAGCCTTACGACATGACCAAGGAAGAGATTCTTGCGCTAACGCCGATGTTCGGCAAACCGACCTTCCGGTGGCTGCCCGCGAAATCGAAGGTGTCGACGAAGTTTCTCATGTTCCTGGCCAAGACGCCGGATGGGTTTGACAAGGTGGATGACGTACGGTTGGAATCCGGCAAACTGGTGATCGAGGACCGCAAAGCGAACAAGCGGATTACGCTGGCGGCAAGCCGCGGGCTCGAGTAAACGGCGGCGTCAATTGCCGAGATCGGCCGCCACTTTCCACGATCCGTCAGCCTGCTTCTTCCAGACGTGCGGGCAGTGCGCGTCGGGTCATACGCGCAACAGGTTACCGCGCGGCCGGGGTGTCAGTACATGGCGCGGTTCGTTACACCCGTCTTGCCGAGCATATCGAGAATCGGTTTTGCCCCATCCGACATGAGACGCACTTCCGAGGGCGCTTGTAGAAACTGGAACCCCTGCTCGATGAGACCGGGAATAGACGCATTGCTGAATGCGGGCCGGCCGGCGAACTTGCCATGTTTTTTCGCCGCCGCCACGACGCCGGCGAGGGCGTTTTGCAACTCCGGCACATCCTGCCTCCCGCGGAAGCCCATGGAGAAGGAGAGGTCGCTCGATCCGACGAAGAGCACATCGATGCCGGGGGTTGCCGCGATCTCATCGATGCGTTCGATGGCGCGGTATTCCTCGATCATCGCCACCACCATCACGTTCCGGTCGGCGAAATCGGGGTAGCCGTCCTCTGCCTGCCAGCGGAAGGCGGCGAGCCCCGAACCATGTCCTCGCTTTCCGATTGGGGGATACTTGCAGGCATCGGCCGCCGTGCGCGCGAGTTCCGGAGTGCCGGCAAAGGGGAAAATGACGCCCATCGCGCCCATGTCCAGGGCGCGTTTCGCGGTCCAGGTCTCGACGACGGGCACGCGGACGAAAGGCATCGCCGGCAACCCCCGCGTCGCCAGGATGATATCGCGAACGGTTTCGAGCGTGAGCGGCGAATGCTCCATTTCGATCCACAGAAAATCGAAGCCAAGTTGCGCCGCCTGCGCGGCCACTTCCACGCTCGCCGCGGTGATGGTCATGCCCACCACGGGCTTGCCCGCCTCCAAGGTCTCTCGGACGGGATTCTTCCAGGTTTTGGGTATCGGCATATGCTCCTATCGCCGGACGAGCCATACCTCGGCGACTTGCGTGCCGCGCCCGTTACCACCCAACCCGGGCTTGTGCTCCCAGCGAAGTGTCAGCTTACCATCGGCGGTAGCCGCCTGGGGAATGTCGAATTCCACGGGGCGCACGGGGCGGTCCTTCGGACGAAAGGAGTGGATTTCGTATTGGCCATCGGCAACCAGACGCAAGTCCACCGGGACGTTCTCGCCGGCATAGACGATGCGGATTCGGTAGTGCGCCGCGGGATCCAGGTGGTTGTACCGCATGGTCAATGGAGTGTCTTGGAGCGTTTCGGCATGCCGCAGCCAGGAGGTGCGCCAGGGGGCGACTTGAGTATCGGGATTGATGGCAAAACCGGTGAGGGGGGATTTCAGATGCGCGGGGTCCCGCGCATAGGGGAGTCCGCGGACCAGATGAGGCTCGGCCGCGGGATTGCCCAGATCGTCATAAAATCCGCCAGGACCGG
This sequence comes from Bryobacterales bacterium, assembly GCA_020847895.1. Classification (GTDB taxonomy): domain Bacteria; phylum Acidobacteriota; class Terriglobia; order Bryobacterales; family Bryobacteraceae; genus CADEFT01. The sequence continues at coordinate 1,231 of JADLBG010000660.1, read as the reverse complement.
GGTTCGTCCAGTCGAGGATCTCCCGAATCGCCGCCGGGCGTTCCGATGGCTCCATCTTGCGAATTCCGGCGAACTGCTGTTTCAGCCAAGCGCGGTTGTTGAGCGGCGTGTCGATGGCATCGAGATTCGCGCCGCGGCCCACGGCGATGGCCTTATAGCGTTCGACGCTGAGTTGCATGCGGATGCTCTGGAAAAGGGCCTCGGCAAGTTCGAACGCGCGCGCCCGCAAGGCTTGCGCGGGCTTGTGCGCCGCGGCGTTGTCCAGGATTTGCCCGGCGCGGCCGATGGCGGTGTCTCCGCCCTCGCGCAGGGTCTCCATGGCCCGGTCTTCGGCATCCGTCTCATAGATTAGCCGCGCGCGCTGGTACGCATCGTAGTAAGCGCGGTAGAGAGCCTGCTGAAACCGCCAGTTCAGCAAATCCCGCGGCGTCGCGGCACGTTCCATGGATTGAAACTGCTCGAGGGTGGTGTCGACCCCGCTATTGGTGAGCAGAGGCCCGCGCCAGTTCTGTTCCAGGGCCATCAGTCCCTGCGCGAACCCATCGGCAAAGCCTGGGCTGATGAAGTATTGCGCATAGTCCCGCAGTGCGGCAGCGATGTCGACATCCGGATCCCAGCCAAGCCGGCTCCAGAGGAACTTGTTCACGTCGTCGTTACACCCTTCGGAATAGGTGAGGAAGCCGTTGGTGTAGGGCTCGAGCAGGCGGAAGATAGCGGCCATGTCCCGCGGACGCGGATTGATTCCCTCGCGGCCGATGGTGAGGGCGTAGGCGAGATCCCAATCAGGCACGGGGTACTGGCAGCGGATGCCGTGAGTGATATCCGGATAGTGCCGGATGGGGTAGTTCTTCGGGATGGCGGCGCGCAATTCCGGCAAGCTGACGCGCACCTGCGGGCCGAAGACGATGCCGCCGAGCCAGGCCGGCTCCTTCTTCACGATGGCGTAGAACTCCTCGAGCCATTCCTGGTTGAAGCCCTGGGGAGCCACCCACATCCTGGCTTTCGGGTGGTAGCGGTGCAGGTTTTCGGTCTGCTTTTCAAGCAGCGCCATGAGGTAACGCGGCTGCGTATGGCCGGGGTCGCCTCCCGGGACGAAGACATGGTCGATGCGCGGCAGTTTGCGGAACACCTCGCCCCATTCCTTCAGCGCGGACTCGACAGTCTTCGGATCCGAGTAGTCCTTGTCCATCGCCGGATACCAGACCCACACATCGAGCCCATAACTGTCGAG
>JADLBG010000659.1 GCA_020847895.1 Bryobacterales bacterium | reverse complement strand
TCGGCTTCAGCCGCACGCGCGTCAGGCTGTTGTGCCCGCCGGCGCGGCGGTATCCACGCAGCGGCGACTTCGGAACCGAATACGTCCGCTCGGGCGAGTGATATTGGATGCAGATGCCGCGCGGGATGCGCGCGCTGACCGCGGCGCGCGTCACCACCACGCCGTGATCGTTGTGCACCTCCACCCAGTCGTTATCCACGATCCCGATCGAAGCGGCGTCGTGGTCGTTCATCCAGAACGGTTCGACTCCGCGCGAGAGCGTGGTCATGCGCTGGTTGTCGCCATAGGTCGAGTGAATGTGCCACTTGCCGTGCGGCGTCAGGTAGTTCAACATCAACGATCCGTTCTTTTCGGTGGTGAACCGCAAGTCGGCATAATCCTGCGGCAGCGGTTTCGGCTTGTAGCACGGCAGATGCTCGCCGAAGTCAATATAGCCCTGGTGATCCAGATAGAAGTGCTGCCGGCCGGTGAGCGTGCGCCAGGGGACCTGGCATTCCACGTTGTAAGTGAACGGCGAGTACGCGCGCCCGTCCTCGGTGAGGCCTGACCACATGGGGCTGTTCAACAGGCGGAAAGGCCGCGTCTGAAGCGTCTTGTAGTCCGCCCGAAGCGCGCGCGCTTTCTCCACCAGATGGCTCAACGGCACCCCCGTCCGCTGCTCCATGTTCTTGTAGGAGCGGTAGGACAACTCGCCGTTGGTCACCGAGGCAAACCGCAGAACGGCGTTGGCGGCCTGTTCGTCTTCATACAGGGAGATATATTTGCCGTTGTCGAACTCCACGGTGGGCACCTCGTTCAAAGCCCGTTCGTAGAAGTCCTTGATCGCGTAATGCGTGCCGTGCGCGCCCAGTCCGTTGTCCCGGGCCAGCGGGCCGAAGGAGATGTACTGGTTATAGATGTTGCGGTAGTCGCGGCGGACGATTTTCAGGCCCGGCATGGTCTTGCCCGGGATCGCCTCGACTTCGCCCTTGGTCCACTCGGCGATCTTCGTCTGCGCGATTTCGGCCGCGGAGTCGTGCGCCAGCGGGCTTGCCACCAGATCCTCCACCAGGCCTGGAAAATGTTTCGGCGCCAGGTCGGAGAACTTACGCGCGATGGCGCGGAAGATCTGCCAGTCGCTCTTCGATTCCCAACAGGGGGGCACCGCCGCCGACAGCGGATGGATGAAGCTGTGCATGTCGGTGGAGTTCAGGTCGGCCTTCTCATACCAGGTGGCCGCGGGCAGCACGATGTCCGAATAGAGCGCCGAGGTGTCCATTCGGAAGTTGAGATCGACGATGAGATCCATCTTCCCCATCGGCGCGGTCTTGTGCCATTCGATCTCTTTCACGGAACCCTCGGCCAGTTCCTGCGCGATGAGGTTGTTGTGTGTGCCGAGGTAATGCTTGAGGAAGTACTCGTGGCCCTTGGAGGAAGCCATCAGGGCGTTGCCGCGCCAGATAAACCACATGCGAGGCCAGTTTTCTTCGGCGTCCGGATTTTCCACCGAGAAGCGCAGCCGCTGCTGCTTCAGCGCATCCACCGTCCAGGAGACGATCTCTTCGTCCGTCTTTGCGCCTTGGGCGCGCGCCTCGTCCGCCAGTTCGACCGGGTTGCGGTTGAACTGCGGATAGAACGGCAGCCAGCCGTTGCGGACGGCTTTCACCTGCAAGTCGGCCGTGTGGCCATTGGCGACGGAATCCGGGCGTTGGTGCTGCGGCACCGTGTGATAGTCCGTGAAGTGCCGCTCATAGCGCCACTGGTCGGTGTTGATGTAGTGCCAGCTCGGGGCGTTCTGCAGCCGCGCCGCCGGATGCCAGTCACGGCCGAAAGCGATGGAGGCCCACGACTCGCCCGGCGCCAGTTTCTCCTGACCGACGTAGTGCGCCAGGCCGCCGCCGTTTACGCCTACGCAGCCGCAGAACATCAGGGCGTAAATCGGGGCCCGGTACATCAGGTTGTTGTGATACCAGTGATTGATGCCGGCGCCGATGATGACGGTGCATTTGCCCTTGGTGTGCCGCGCCGTGTTGCCCCACTCTCGCGCAAAGCGGATGAGCGTTTCGCGCCCCATGCCGGTGTAGCGCTCGCTCCAGGCGGGCGTGTAGGGCTTGTCTTCCTCGTCGTAAGACGCCGGATAGGCTCCGGCGAGGCCGCGCGGCACGCCGAATTGCGCCATCAGCAGGTCGTAGACGGTAGTGACGGTAACGGTTTCGCCGTTCGCCAGCGTCAACCGCTTCACAGGCACATTGCGCTCGAGTGATTGCGCCGCGCCGAAATCGTCGAAGGCGACCGGCACCGATTCGCCGCCGAGGAGCGTCAGCGCCGGCTGGATGTCCGTGCCGTCGATCCCGTCGCGCAGCAGCAGGTTCCACTTGCCCTTTTCCTGCCCCCACCGGAACCCGCTCGAACCCATCGGCATTTTCGGCCGCTGGTCGGTTTCGTCCCACATCAGGAACTTCCAGTCGCCGTTTTCGATGCCGGTGTAGCCGGCCAGCCGGTTCGCGCGCAGCATTTGACCCGCGCGCCAGACGCCGCCGTCCTGGCTCAGTTCAACCAGGTACGGCGCATCCGTGTACTTCTTCGAATAGTCGATGAAGTACGGCTCGGGCTTATCGTGATGGAACTCCTTCAGCAGGACATGATTCGCGGCCATCCACCAGGCGGCGTCCTGGCCGGCGTTCAATGGAATCCATTCATCGGCGTACTTGGCAACCTGGTTGAAGTCCGGCGCGAACACCCACATCTTCGTCCCGTTGTGGCGGGACTCGGCCGCGAAATGGCAATCGGGCGTCCGGGTCATGTTGAGGTTCGATCCCATGACCGCCAGGAGCTTGGCGTTGTACCAGTCGGCGGACTCATGGGCATCGGTCTGCTCGCCCCATACTTCGGGAGAAGCCGGCGGCAGGTCGCTGTACCAATCGTAGAAGGAGAGCAGCACGCCGCCGATGAGTTGCAGATAACGGGAGCCCGAGGCGAAGCTGATCATGGACATCGCCGGAATCGGCGAGAAGCCGGCGATGCGGTCGGGGCCATACTTCTTCGCGGTGTAGATGTTCGACGCGGCGATGATTTCAAGCGCGGTATCCCAGTCGAACCGGCGGAATCCGCCCTTGCCGCGCGCCTTCTGCCAGCGCTGGCGCTTCTCGGGATCCTCCACCAGGCTGCGCCATGCCTCCACCGGGTCTTCATGCGCCGCCCGCGCGCTCTTCCACAGGTCGAGCAGGGCGCCGCGCACATAGGGATACTTCACGCGCAACGGGCTGTACAGGTACCAGGAATACGAAATTCCGCGTTGACAGCCGCGAGGCTCGTACGGCGGCAAGCCCGATTCGAGCATCGGGTAATCGAGCGCCTGCATCTCCCAAGTGACGATCCCGTCCTTGACATAGATGTTCCATGAGCACCCACCCGTGCAGTTCACTCCGTGCGTGCTGCGGATAATCTTGTCGTGCTGCCAGCGGTTGCGGTAGAACTCTTCCCACCCGCGCTGCGCGGGGTTGCTCTCGTCTTTAATCCAGACCAATGAGCCGTTGTTTTTCACGATCGGCCTCCCAAAACTTTACGCGCGCTCAATTCCACCAGCGGGTCGCGAACCGCCCGGAACCGGGCTTTCCAGATGAATGCGAACAGCGTCAGGCATAGTATCGCCACGACAAAACCGGCCGCGAAGAACCCGGCCATGCCGGTGCGGTCGTCTTCGGCGCCGGATCGCGCTGTGTTTTCAAACAGCGCCAGGAGCGGCAGAATCTCCTCGGCCTTCATCGCCTTTTTGGAGAAGGTCAGACTCATTGTGGGCGTGGCCGGAGCGTACAGCCATGCGCCCATCGCCTTTCTTCCCTGCAAGCGTTCGAAGGCCCTCGAGAGGTCGGGGCCAAGCCGCCCGCCGCCGAATCCTCCGGCCCCGTTAACGGTGTGGCAGGTGACGCAGGGCGGGCCTCCATTAGCCAGCCTCTTGTCGCCCATGAAGAGGGCTTTGCCCAGTTCAATGTCCTGCTGGGTAAACGGACGGTCGCTGATTTGCAGCCCGGCAAACTGCGACTTCGGCAATTTCGATTCCGCCTCGATCATCGTCAACAGCAATTCCGCCTGCGCCGGAGACATGCCGTTGATGTTCGGCATCACGACATCGCGCGCTTCCTCCTTGAGTTTCAAGGCGTAGGCATCGCCCTTGTCGATCATGGCCTGGGGAGACTGAAGAAACTGAACCAGCCACGCACGATCCTTACGCTTGGTGACATCCTTGAGGTCCGGCCCGGTGAGCCGGCCGCCTCCGATGGTGTGACAACTGGTGCAGTTTCCGCGGAAGAAGTCTACAGCCTCCTGCGCGTGCGCGACGACCGGGCCGGCAATGAAGATGAGTGGGATATAAAATGCCGGCCCGATCCGATGAAGTAACAGTTTAAGGGTCATGAGAATCAGCCTCAGTTTTTTGGTTCCTGATGGGGCGCAATATCGGCCAGTGTAGTGTTCTCCAGGAAATTGATCATCGCGTCGCCCACCGCCTGCCAGGAGCGGTGAGCCGCGCAGGCTTCCGAGTCTGAGCACTTTTTCTGCGAATCGAGCAGACACCCGCGGGCAATACGATGACGTTCGAACAGGCAAACAATGTCGGCCAGGTGGATGTCCTGCGGCGGCTTTTGGAGCCTGTACCCGCCGCCGCTTCCGCGGGTGGCGTCGATGAATCCGGCGCCGCCCAACGTCCACAGAATCTTCGAGAGATAGTTCGCCGGGATACCTGCTCGCTTGGCCAAATCACGGCCGAGGATGAAGGATCCATCGGGGAGTCCCGCCAGCACGGAAAGCGCTCTAAGTGCATGCTGGACCGTGGCGGAAAGCATTTGTTGATCTCTTCATGAAGAAGTATACTATATCCAAAAATGCTGTCAAGACTCAATCCCCAAATTCCCTTCGCCCGTTGAATTTTTTCCTGCTTCGCCCGGCGCATCATTCCCGTACTCGAGCAATCGGCGCTCACCGTTTAAGCGCTGAATCGGCCCGATGTCCTGGGTGACCTCGAGGATGCCAAGATAAGCGCCAGCTTCATCACGTACCGCGAGGAAGCGTGTGTGCACCATCTTGCCCATGAAGCGCATCCAGAACTCAGCCACGCTCTGCCGGCCTGACCGGAAATCTTCAAGGATGCGATCCACCACGTCCTGGCTGCCCGGGGGATGGCAATGCTGAACCTTGCGGCCGAGAATCGCCTTGCTCCGCGAAAAAATCCGCCCCGGCCCCCCGGTAAAGAAAACCACGCGATCGTCAGCGTCAACGAAAGTAATGTCGAGTGGAAGCGTGGTAAACAAGCCGGCAAGTTGCGCGAGGTTCAACCGGCCCGTTGGAAGCTGCACTCCTTCGTTTGCCGCGGGCGGAACAGCGCCCTCCGGCGTCTGCGCGGCCGGCCGGAAACCTTCGCGCGGTTCCACCAGGCGCCAGCCGTAGCGCGGCGACGCTTCCCGGATTTCCGCCCATTCGTCCTCGGTGAAGGCATCAAGACAGACGGGGAACAAAATGTTCTCTTCCTTGTGGATCATCTCCTCAATAGCCGTGGCCGCTGATTCCCCGGCGGCTGCGAGGAGCCGCGCCTCCTCAACGCCCGCGAGTGTGAGAGCCTCTGTCAGGTTCTTCAACTGCTCGCGAACTTCATCGTCCTTGCCGCGCATTACATTGGAGGGTCCGGAAAGGCCGTGCCGTTCGAGATAAGGGAAGAGCAGACGTTCTTTGCGCTGGTAGTGCTTGTCCACATCCATAAGTTCCTCGAGCGTCTGCCGCCAGGCGAGAATCGCGGCCTCGCCGCCACCGCCGAGAACGGAGCCCATGTGCGCCCGGAATTGCAGCAGCCGGACTCGAAGCGCGGCGTTCTCGAGGCGGAACGTGCCGATGGGATGCCCAGGGGCGAGCGCCTGGGACGCGTGTGGCGCCAGCACATCCCGCGTCACCTGCGAATGCAGATCGCACATCGCCTGTATTTCGGCCGCCGGCATCCCGCCGGCTATCAGTTCCTGTTCCATGGACAAAATCTCGGAGGAATCAGTGCGCCGGACCAGTTCCCTCAGCTTGGCTTTGACTGCTTCGGCGGGCATGCCCCGGTGGAGTTCGGCGATGAGAGACTTCAGGGTTCGCACACGATTCGCGCGGTTGTTGATGATTTCGCTCACGAGTCTTTCCTCTCATTCCAACGATAGACGGGAGGAATCCCGGCGAATAGGACTTACGTCACACGCAGAAAGCCGGTCAGTGCCGCTCTCCCTTTGCGGGGGACAACGTCGACGACCCCATTTCCGAAGGTCAGCTTGCCGTTTTTCTTTCGCGGGGATTCTTCATCGCGCGGTAGAGTACTCATCGGGATTAGATTAGAGGCCGAAAAAGCGGCGGATTTCCTTGCGGTCATGAAGAGCATAGGGGTGGTTGGGGGCCAGGGTGAGGGCGCGGTTGATCAGGTCGAGAGCCTGGGGGCCTTCGCCGTGAAGCATGGGGATGGCAGCTGCTCCCGTGTAGGCGTTGGCCAGGTGGAGTTCGGCTTCGCGGCGGATGGTTTCGAAGGTTTTGGCCGCGAGTTCGAGGTTGGCCTCGAAAGCAGGGGTGTCGCCTGAGTCGCGGAGGGCCATGGCGAGGTTCTTCAGAAAGAAGCCGCGGAAGAGTTGCAGGGTCTGGTTGTGCGGATAGTTCGGCATCTGGTTGTCGAGAAGGCGGAGGACTTGCCGGGCGATGGCGGCAGCTTCGGCGGGGTTGTTCGCGCTCAGCCGGCCGAAATAGCGGGTCTGGAGTTCGTCGAGGCTGTCAAGAATGCCGGACAGCGTTGGAATGGCAGCCGCTTCGGTTGCCCTGGCGGCGCGAGCCAGATCCTGGAGTCTTTCGAAGAGAAGTTGCATGGAGCGGGACCAATCCGCGTCGACGAGGGCTATTCCGTTGCGTTTTACGAGCGGTGCGATGGAGCGGGGCAAGTCGCCGGGTTTGGGCATTTGGGCGCCGCCGACCAGAGTTGGGATGACGCCGGAGGGCTTCTTTAGAGCGTGTTGGATTTCGAGACGGAGGACGTCCTTGGGGTTGCGAAGACGGGCCTTGCCGCCGGCCTGGCCCTTGTCCAGCCAATGCGGCCCGATGACGATGAGCACGGCGTCTGCGTCTGTTATGTTGTCGAAGATTTGCGGCAGGTAATCGGCGCCGAGAGCGAGGTTGTCCACATCCTGCCATACGCGATCGGGGCCGAAACGGAGGACCAGATGGTCCTTCAACCGGCCGGCCCAACCTCCGGCATCGGAGCGGAGTGACACACCTCCTCCCTGGCTGTATATTGGATATGGCATTACCTCAGCCTCGCGATTTCTCTTGGTTAGAGAAGAGACGCAAGCAGGCATCGCGTCTTTTCGCTAAAGGTCAGACGGTATTGGCATCGGTTGCGCGCCAACTCAACGTCTCCCGACAGAGCGTTTCCC
>JADLBG010000658.1 GCA_020847895.1 Bryobacterales bacterium | reverse complement strand
TGGTGGGGACCGCGCACATCGAAATCACGGTGACCGCGCGAAAGACCAAGAAAGGCAAGTAATCGAGATGCGGCGGCGCGAGTTCTTCTCCTCCACTGGCGCCGCCCTTTCCGCCTTCGCCGCGCCAGTAGAGTTCCGCGATTCCCCATGGAACGTTCTGGTGATCGTCTCCGATACGGTTCGTAAGGGGTTTCTCGAACCGTATGGAAACCGTGTGGTGAAGACGCCGAACCTGGCGCGGCTGGCGGCGGAAAGCGCAATCTTCGAGCACTTACCTCCCGTCAGCGTCCATCCACGGAAAAAGCCAGAAGAACATTGCCCGGCGCGCCGCCAAAGAATCCGTAGCCGGAATTGACGAACAGCATTCCGCCGGCTACCGTCGGACCGGCGCCGTTCATCGACCCTCCCTGGGCTTGGACGTGATTCACTGTCGAGAAGGGCTTCCGCGTATCGAAGTCCCACAGGAGACGGCCCTGATCGGTCGAGTAGGCGCGCAGGTGCCCGTCGAGCGAACCGGAGAACACGGCGTTCGAAATGACGGTCACTGCCGAGGGTTGGGCCGCGCTGCACCCCTTCTGTCCGAGGCACCCCGGCTTCGGAGCCGGGACATGCCACACCTTTTCTCCGGTGGCGATCTGGACCGCCGTGAGCCCGCCTCCGGCTTCGGGGTTCTTGAAATCGAGGTCGGAGATCGCGACGAAAATCCGGTTGTTATCCGCGCCGGGGCCCCATTCGATTCCGCCGAGTACTCCCCCTTTGCCGATGCGGACCTGCCGGATCACGGAGCCCTGCCGGTCGGGATCGAGAAAATGCAGGACGCCGGACTTCTGCCCGGCGAGCAACACTCGATTGCCGTTGGCCAAGGTTTGGAGAATGGGGGAGGCGCCAAAGTCGTGGTCAGGGCCTTCTGCCTTGGGACAGTTCAGCTTGTCGCCTGTCACGCAGCCAACGTTCCAGCGATCGCCTTCGAGCAGTTTGCGGCCCCACACGATCTTGCCCGAATTCGCGTCTATGGCCACAACGGAGTCACCATGGCCCTCTTCAGGATCGCTGTATTGATCGCCGGTGGCAACATAGAGGAGTCCGCGTTTCGTATCGATGGTGGGAGCGCCCCAGATGCCGGCTCCGGAAGGGCCCCACAATTGCGTTCCGGCGGAATTCTTCTGCGTGGGCCGGGGAGCGGTGGGGATCATGTAGGTTTTCCAAAGCTGCTTGCCTGTGGCTGCATCGAGCGCGGCCACGCTCCCGCGAAACGTACAGCACGCGTATTTTGGATTGCCGGCCAGACCCTCCTCGAATGAAGCCACGGGAACGAACAGGCGGTCGTTATGAAGCTGAACAGCGCCGGTGATCCGCGCTATGGGATGATCGTCCACGGTGACTTTCCACAGCGCCTTGCCCGTGAAGGCATCCAACGCATGGACCGCGCCTCCCAGGTCGCCGAAATACACGACGAACCGGGATGCTCCGGATCCGCGACCTACCGTGACGGCCGACCGGACCCCCAGGGGTGAGGCTTGATAGATCCAGTAGGTGCATCCGGTTGCGGCATCGATGGAATAGACCGCACCGTTCATGCTTCCCACAAACACGCGCCCTCCGGCGACAACCGGCTGCGACCAGGCCGCGGGCGCGAGCGGGAAACCGAACGCCCATTTCAGCTTCAGCCGGGGGATCTGTCCTGCTGCCAGTCCGGCCATTTCCGCCGGTTGGAAGCGGCTGTTGGTCAAGTCCACTCCCCATCCGTTCCAGCGCGGGCCTGAAAGCAAATCCGGAGGCGTGGAGTTGGAAGCGGCGCACAAACCTTGCGGCGCGGGCGCGGCGGGCAGTTTGAAAGCACCCACCGGCTTCCGGGTGAGAAAGTAGGTGATGGCTTTCTTTTCCGCCTCCGTCAACGTCGCCACCATAGTCATCGGCCCGATGTGGAGTTGCGCCTGGATGACTTCCGGCGGCAGCTTGGACAGCGCCTCCCGCCTCGCCGCCCAGCCGGTCTGGTCCGTTTGATGGCAACGGGCGCAATGTTTCGCGAACAAAGCAGCGCCGTCCGGAGATTGGCTGAATGCGGCGCCCGATACAAGGAGGGCCGCTAGAAGGACTCGCAATGACAACGGAGATACAGCCACGGAGTACCTTTCCCGGTTTGGATTTGGAAAAAGTATACCTCCGGGCCGGAGCGGATGCAAAGGCGTGTTCGGGCGGGAGCCGGGCGGGAGCCAAATATAGTTGTTACACCACAGCCGGGACGACGAACGGCGGGCGGTAAGTCCCTTTGAACATGCGGTTTGCCTCCTCGTCTCCCATGCACGTCAGACTTACGGGATCAAAGTGGAGCGTGCGCCCGAGGCGGTAGGAGATCTGCGCCAGATGGATGATTGCCGCGGTGACGCAACCCTCTTCGATGTCCGCATTCTGGTCCGACACCTTCCGGCTGCGGACTGCCTGGATGAAGTTGGCCCAGTTGTCACCACCGCCCGAGCCGCTTGGACCGGGCTCCTGCTTGCGGCCAAGGAAGGTCCGGTAGTGATCGCGGTTGTCAATGGTGAGGTAACCATCCGAGCCGTACACGATATCGCCCACGGTGATCTCGCTGTGCGCGCCGATCCCGGCTTCGTGGTTCGTGATCCAGTGGCGCACTTCAAACTCGAGTTGCAGCTTCTTTCCGCCTTCGTTGAACTCGAAGAGGGCAAGTTGCGTATTGGGCGTTTGCTGGTCGTCATCAAAGAGGAAGTGGCCTCCGAGCGAGCTGACCCTCACGGGGTACCTCACTCCCAAACATCGGCGCGCGATGTCCATCTGGTGCGCTCCCTGATTGGCTAACTCGCCGTTGCCGTACTCCCAGTTCCAGTGCCAGTTGTAGTGAAACCGGTTGCGCGAGAAGGGGCGCTTGGCGGCGGGGCCGAGCCAGAGGTCGTAATGCACGCCCGGGGGAACGGGTTCGTCGGGAGTGTGGCCGATCGTGTCGCGGCGGCGGAAGCAGAGGCCGCGCGCGAGATAGACGTCGCCGATGACGCCCTGGCGGAGTTTCCCGATGGCCTCGCGCACGCCCGCGCTCGACCGGCTGTTGGTGCCGTGCTGCACGATGCGCTTGTACCTGCGCGCGGCCGCCACCATTTGCCGGCCTTCGAAGATATTGTGCGAGCACGGCTTTTCGACGTACACGTCCTTACCCGCCTGACACGCCCAGATGGTCATGAGCGCGTGCCAGTGGTCGGGCGTGGCGATCGACACGGCGTCAATGTACTGGTCCTCCAGCAGTTTGCGGAAATCAGTGAACGCGGCCGGGCGCCGGCCGCTCCGCGCGGCGACGTCGCGCAGGCCGGCCTCGAGCACGCGTTCGTCGACGTCGCAAATGGCGGCGATCTCGACATTGGGCATGCCGGCATACGCGGCGATGTGCTCCTTGCCTTCCCCGTTCACGCCGGCGCAAGCCACCCGCACCGTATCATTCGGGCTGGCCGCAGCCTTACGGGGCGCGCCCATGGCGGCGCCCATCAGGAAGTATCGGCGATTCATTCGGTGCTTACCTCAGTAACTCATAGATGCCAGTTTGCCGCGCGGGCAGCATGATCTCGCGGCCCTCGATCTCACGCCGCGCGCGCAGGTCCTCGATCGAGTGGAAGAATCCCGCGGGTGCTTCCACGCGAAGATGCGCGGGGGCGCTGTTGTGGTTCACGACGTAGAGCAATCTCCGCTCACCGAGCGGAGCAAAGCGCGCCTCGATATTACCCGTGCCCCCCGCATCGACGTTTCGCACGCGGACGGGGCGGCGGATTCCGGCTTCGGCGAATATGGCTTCGAGCCACCGCGCGTAGCTGCTGGTTTCGAGCGAGGATGCGGCGTAATCCACCACGCCGTTGCCAATCCGTACCCGCACAATGGCCGGGCTGCCGTCGGGATACCGGTAGAGGGTTGCGGCGTTTTCGGCCTGGATTTGCTGGCGCACGCCCTCGGTTTGCAGCTCGACACCTTGCGCGGCAACGGGCTTCAGCGTGGCGCCGCCTTTGCTTGTGAAGGTGACGTCCTGTGAGAAGCTCTGGTCGTAGCCCTGCGCCATGGCGCCGGCTTCGCCGGGCCTTGGCCGCCGCGTCTCGCGCACCGTAATGCCAAGGCGCGAAAGATAGTCCTTCGGATGGTTGTATTCATCGCCGAGGAGCGACTCCGGCACAATCACGACATGCCCCCCGGCGGCCGCGTACGCCCAGATCCGCTCGACGACATCGGCCGGCACGTTCCTCGCCGCCGGCACGAGCAGCAGCTTGTAGCGATCGAGCCGGCCTTTCAATATCTGCCGCTCGGTGACGAACGTGACACGGGCATCCAGGTACTGGCTGGCTTCGTAGGTTTTCTCGAGTTCGGCCAGATATGGCGTGGTCCGCCAGGTGAGCATCTCCGGCGGAAGCTGCAAGGTGGAGGTCTGGGAATAAAGGATCGCCACCTGGGCGGGGACATCGACGAACGCGGCAATCTCCCTGTTCAGGCGGCGCAGGTCCAGGGCTTCTCGCAGCAACTCGCTGACATCGGCCAGCGGGTAGTTCGGGCTGTGCGCCAGCGAACTGCGGTTGACGCTGTGGAATTCGCTCGATGGCTGGGAGGGCCAGTGAAAGATCTGCGCCACGGACTTGCCGTGGAGGAAATGCGGCAGCAGGTTCCCGACGGAGCTAAGACTCATTTCCGGATCGGCCAGCGGCTTCCGGTTTTCCGAAAGAGCCAGTTGCAGGTCGACGCCGAGCGTGGAGCCGCCGCCCTCATGGATGATGACATCGTCCACGCGGTTGATGATTTCCTCTTCATCGATGCCGGTGGTTCCGGTTCGGCCGGCAAGCATGCTGGAACTGCCGCCGGCAGCGAGCGGCACGGACGGATCGATACGCCGGATGGCGTCCCGCACCCACACGAGGTAGTCCGTAAATCGGTCCTGATTGAAGCGGGCCCAGTCATACCACAGAGCCCGGTTGGTTCCCGGAAGGGGGCGCGAGTGTTTCACCGGCGGCGCCGCCACCTCGCTGAAATTCCTGTAATGCGTTCCCCACAGTTCGTTCGCCCGCTCCACGGTTCCGTGCTTGTCCGCAAGCCACTGGCGGAACATGTGCTGGCTGCGATCGCAGTAGCAGATGTACATCAGCTCGTAGGCCATGATGTCGTAGAGCAGTTGCGGGTTCGCGTGAAACTTCGGCGTATTGAGGCGAATGTATTCTTCCACTGCCCGGCGCGTGTGCGGGCTTTCGAGACAAATCACGGTGTTCTCGCGCTTCGTGCCGCCCATCGAATCGAGGTCGCGCACCAGGTGGCCGCACCAGCCGTCCCAGCCCACGCGATGCGTGTCGGGATATTTTTTGAACGCCTCGTAGACCGGCGATTGGTCGATGGTCCAGCGCGATCCGCCGCCCACCGAATAGCTCTCGATGTGCTGGAGCGGGGTGGCGAAGAATCGCTGAAGCGCTCGGCTCGGAGAGTGCATGGAGACGATCATCATCGGCTCGCCGCGATCATCGCGGAAAAACCAATCCTGAATCGGACGGCCCTTGAGGGGAGGTTGGGGCCGGATGAGCGGCTCGGGGATTTGCGTGTCGTCTGTTTCCGGCAGACGCCGGGTTCCGGCCATCACGTCCTCGAGCTCCCGGCGTGCGTCGCGGCAGTTTTCGACGACGTAGGTAAACATCCGGCTCTTCTGATCATCGTTATTAAACCAGGCGAGCAGAGGCCGGATGCGCAGGCCCAGTTCGGCGGTGATCTGATGACGCTCGGCGTAGATGGTTTCAATTCCCTGCAAGCGCGCCGCGGCGATGGTTTTATCGAGGAGCGTCGACTCCCTCTCCGCTTCGGCGCGTAGCCTGGCCACTGCGGGCGACTCGGGAACGTCTTCCGGCCGGGCCGCCTGGCGCAGCGTGAACCACCGGCCATCGAGGATGGTGACCGTATCCGCCGGCGATATGCGCGATGCGGTTTCTTTCGGTTCCTCCTCCGTGGCCAGCCGGAAGTTATCGACTACGATGGTCCATGGCAGCCGCGCCCGCCGCGCCGAGAACCAGAGCTTTCCGATGGCGCCAAGGGAGAGAGGCTGGCCGCTGAATTCGGCGCGGAGGCTCGCAAGCTTCACTTCGACATGGTTCCAGCCCTGGCGGACCGATATCTTCTGGTCGGCGTCAAAGTAGCCGTTGTCGTCATAGATACGCAGGCTGAGAGGGGAATCGGCGTGCCTCTCGCTGTACACGTCGAATCGCAGGCTCTGGTATCCCCGCCAATCTCGCGGCAGCCGCGTGGTGCTGAACTCGGCGCGCCCGGCCGTGAGTTCCACCTTGCCCGACTCCTTGCCATGCGATGCGCGTTCCGGGGAGAGCGTAAGGCTGCCTTCCCACCGCTGCACTGAGTCGCCTGACTCGAAATCGTCGAGCACCAGGACGTGGCCGGGCGTTGCCCCAGACGCCGCCAGAAGGCAGCAGCCGAGCAGAGTCCGCGGCATCCACTTCCTCATCTACGGCTCCCACACTTTCAGAGCTTCGCTCAAATCGCCTGCCTCGCGGATACGTCCTTTCTTCCCGTAGAGCCCGTAGACGGATGACGTGTACGAGTAAGCAGGCGGCAGCGGCGTCAAAGACACAATCTCCCGTGGTGCCATCAACGCCGCCGCCTCGGGAAGATCGGTCAGCCGCAGAATATTCAGCAGCGCCGGACCTTGCCAGTGGCTATAAGGAGGGTTGTCCAGGATCACCCGCGTGACGCGGCCGTCGAGCGCGCCCGCGTACAGGCCAAGCGCGCCCATCTGCCTGCGCCCGTAGACGGAGACGGAGGAGAGCTTCAACCGCTCGCCTTCGGTCAGGTAGTCGATGGAGCGGAGTATGTCCCACACCTGCATGGACTCCAACGTCGCCCCCTCGAGCGCGGCCGTCCGTTTGAATGTCGCCATCCTGAAATTGTCGACAGGGTAGTCCACGGCGCGCGGGTCAAGCACCAGCACGACGTGCGTCCCGAAGACTCCGAGCAGGTAGTCATAGTCCACCGGGTAGACGATATCGTCCTTATCGCGGACATGAATCAATGCAGGATACGAGGCTTTGTTCCCGCGGGGGACGAACAGGCGCCCCGTGATTCGCACTCCTTCTTCGCTCGAGAACTCGACGTGGTATCCATCGGCGTAACGGTCCGTCCAGCCCGTCTCCTTCTTCTTCCAGGCGTCGAAAGGAACCTTCTCCGCCGGGAAGGCGCGAAACACCTTATCCTTCAATTGCGCGGTCAGTTCCGTCCGCCGGTGTTTCCAGCTCTCGAGCGTCGTCCACGGTTTCAGGCGATATGTGGGGATAAACATTTTATGAACGCGGCCGTTCACCGCGTCCGCCGGCTGATGATTCAGCACTCGCAGCGTCTCGGGATCTTCCCGGTCGATCCTGCCTTCGTCGAACGGCGTGCTGTCACGTTTCAGCCAGCGGTTCACCCACTCATCGGCCTCTTTACGAAACGGAACGATGTCGCTGTGCGGCGCCTCGTAGTCGAATTCCTCCACTTTCGCGTCCGCTCCATAGAGATCATAGATGCCGCGCACCTTGCGGTAAACCTCGTGGTAGCCGGCGGGCGGAAACATCGCATCGCGCCGCGCGCTGAGGATCTTCAGCGGCCGCGGGGCGATGAGAGCGGCAATTGCCGGAAAGTCGCGCAGGAAGGTGTTGTTGTAGTAGATGCAATCGCAATTTTCCTGCACGTCGTCGAGTTCCGCCTGCGCACCCGTTGTCCAGGTGGCGCAAACCGGAACGGCCACTTGAAACCGCTCATCCACGGCCGCCGTGTACCAGGTCACGGCGCCGCCGCCGGAAATGCCTGTCACCGCCGCCTTCTTCGGATCCACTTCCTTCCGCGTCTCCAGGTAATCGAGGGCGCGAATCGCATTCCACACCTCCGGTCCGGCGGGCGTGTAGCCGAGCGACAGCCAGTACCACAACCCCAGGTTGTGCAAGCCATGGTGAAGGCCCGGCACTTCGCCGAACTCGATGGTATCGAGCAGGAAGCAGACATAGCCGTGGCGCGCGAGCCAGATGCCGTGATGCTGGTATTGTACCTTCGCTCCCCATGGACCCGGCGCATGTCCGCTGAGATACACCACAGCCGGCAGCGGTCCCGGCATTCCTTTCGGCAGATAGAGGTCGCCGGTAACGTAGAGTCCCGGGGAGCTCTCAAACACAACCTTCTCCACGCGGTATCCATCGCGCTCGAAGGTTCCCGTCACCCGCGCACGCAGCGGCGTCCTTGCCGGCATCGGCTCCAGCCCCAGCATGTAGAGCAACTGCTTGTGAAGCTCCGGCCTGATCCGCTTCCAATCCGCCAGCGTTTGCACCCCGGAAAGAGAATTCTTCGAGATCTCCGCGCCCCGCCGTACCAGGTATTCCTCAAACAGCCGGTTACGTTCAGCCGCACCGTGGCTGGTTTGCGCCGGCAGCGAGGCCGCCAGGAACCCTGCCGCCACCGCCAGGAACGTGATTCTCATTTCTGTTTCCTTCCGCGCGCGGCCAGTGCTTCGAGCAAGGCCCGGTGCGCTTTCTCAAATTCCCGCGGATCGCGAGTGTACCCTTTGATAGACTGAGCCACCGGATCCGCGATTCCGTCCGCCTCGGCTTTGCCTCCCCTCAAGGAAAGCAGCAAGAGCAACTCGGCGTCCTCAAACCCATCCCGCAGATTGTCGAACCGCACCGAGGAGAGAGGCTCGCCGCGCTCCCCCGGATACAGCAGCCAGCCATCACCCCAGGGCCATTTTGTCCGCCGCCACGTGGTTCGCGTAGTGCCGCGATCGAAATTCGCCCAATCCCGCCGCCCTGTGTTCTCACCCCACTGGTTCAGCCCCCAGTATTCAAATCCGGAAATGCCGTAGCGGTAGGTCAGCCAGCCGATGGCGCGCGCATCCACGCCAGGATACTCGATGAACAGGTTGGGATGATCGTCCGGCCAGACGCAAACCGCCCAGATGACCTGCTCTCCTTCCCTGCGGCGCGCGTCCACGCCGCTGCGGTCGAATTGGGCAATGTAGACGTCCCAGATATCGGTGGACCCTTTCAGCGCTTGCACAGCCTTGGGCTGATTGAGACACAGCCAGACTTTCAGATCCGGAACGATGCTTTTGACGAAACTGTAGTTGTTGCGGATGGTGTTCCAGTGTTTTTCCGGAGGCTCATCGGAGTTGTACACATACGCCTCGTGAAGCACGCCCCTGCCGCGCAGATGCGCCGCGTAGGCGCGCAGCGCCTCTTTCATCCGCGACTTCATCGTTTCGCTGTGCTGTTCCCAGGTCTCGTCACGATCAAACATCGCGATGGAGAACTGGCGCATGCCGTATTCGCCGCCAATGTCGAGCAGTTGGTCAATGACATGAAAGTCGTAGTGTCCCGCGCTTCCCAGCAGCGGCCACACCTGGTGCGTGCCGGTCCCTGACAGCAGCATGGACCGGGTCGGCCCCAGCGGCCCCGCTGTGGTATCCGTTCGAATCGCTCCCTGGTTCCAGCCCATGAGCATGTCGAAGGTGGGCCCCAGGTGTTGGGAGAATGCCTTGCGCACCCACTTCTTATAGAGCGCGAGAAACTCCGCCCCCATGATGCCGCCCTCCGGCTGATAGTGCGCCAGTAGGTTTCCAGTCGGCATAAAGGCGGCGTTGCGCATTTGTTGTTCGGCGGGCAGATCCACGTCGAACACTTGCACCTGGTAGGCCATTTCGCGTTTGCGGCCGCTGTGCGGATCCACCTGCAATTTGCCGTGGTAAACGCCGGCCGGCGTATGCGGAGGAGCGTACACGGTGATCCAAACCGGCTGCGTCTGTCCCGAGGCTACATTGAAGGGACGGTTCGGCAGAAGAGGGTCGGGCCACCAGCCGATCCTGCCCACGCCCTCCCTCTTGGCCCACGGCCGCCGGTCATCCGCGGCCGTGCGCACGTAGCCCACCAGGTTGAGTTCCACTTCAGGACCGCCCGCGCGCGGCGGCATGCTCTCGACCGTGACGTCATGCAGTTCGCGGGCGCCGGCTTCAATCAGCAACTGAAACGATTCGCGTTCGCCGCGCGCCATCGACACGAGCCAGGACGCGCTTCCCGCCGGAGCCGGCTCATCGGCGAAAATCTTCGTCAAGGCGGACTCGAATGCAAGCCTGGGGGCGGGGGCGGCGGCCGAATGGGCCGCCGTTAAGGCGGCAACCAGCCACCGCACTGGCAGTTTCATCGCGCGCACTCGGATCTCGCTCCCCAATCCTATCAACTTGCGCTTGCGCGGCCGCCGCGTGAAGCGGCCGCGCCGCCGTGGACTAATAATCGAGCCGCAACCCCAGCATCAGGTTCCGCCCCGATCCCGCGCTGGTCACCAGCCCGAAACTTCCGCTGCTGATGTTCGTCACCGGATTGGAGAAATTCGCGCGGTTGAAGGTGTTGAACGTTTCGCACCGGAACTGGAACCTTGCGCGTTCGCTCAGCAGGAAGTTCTTCGCCGCGACAATGTTCCACACCATGCTGCCCGGCCCATTGAGAATATTGCGCGCCGAGTTGCCGTAATAACCGCGCCCGGCCGCGGGCACGGCAAACGCTGACTTGTCGAGCACCGGTTGGCGGCTCTTGATGAGGCCGCGCATGGACCCGGAGTCCAGATTGCCGTTGCCGATGCGGTCCGGGCGCCCGCTGAACTGATTGGTGTTCGCCGCGTCCACCCCGCTGTAGGTGGGAGTCAGAAACGCGCCGCTCAGCATCGTCGTGATGCCGGAAAGCTGCCAGCCGCCCAACATCAGGTTCCCCGCCTTAGGAAGTGTGTTCAGGAAGCGCTGCCCGCGTCCGAACGGCAGTTCATACACGTAACTGAAGCGCAGTTGCTGCCGCCGCAGATTGGGGTCGTCGGAGCGCTCCAGATAGCGCTGATACTGGTTCTGCTGCGCGGTTGGCGCGGTGGAGCGCAGGTTCACATCCGTGAGCGCCTTGGACAGCGTATAGTTGATGTTGAAAAACAGCCCCTTCGCCATGCGGCGGTCCGCCTGGAGCGTGAAGCCGTGATAAATGGAAGATCCCCCGGTGTGCGTAATCAGCACGCTGCTGAACCTCTGATAGGGTAGTTGCGAAAAATTGAACGGATTGGTGCTTGGCCGGAGCAGATTCAGGTCATCCGCGAAGGGCAGGTTCAGCCCTCTCGTCCCCACGTAAGCGGCATCGAGCGCGATGCCCAGCACCTGCCTGCCCACCGATGCGGTCCACTGCTGCGAGCGCGTATTCGGGAACGAGGCGCCCAGCGCGCTGATGCTCTGCACGCCCGAGAACCGCGATGTAGCAGCGAAGGGACTGGGAAACGCAATCAACGGCTGGTTGTTCTGAATGGTCCAGGTTTGGGTCGATTGCCATGGTCCGCCGGTGGCATTCAACCCGCGCAGCCCCGCCCACATCTGCGTATAGACACCGTAACCAAAGCGGAACACGGTCTTTGTGTCGGCGAACGGCCGGATGGCGAGCCCCACGCGCGGGTCGAAATTGTTGCCGTCGGTATTCACCAGGCTGCGCGTGGGGAATCCTGCCTGGCTCGCCGGTTTGATGGGCAGCGTGGCGGCTACCGCAGGCACCAGGTCCGCGGGTAGGGAACTGCCCGCGGTGACCAGGCTCCCGCCGGCTGGATCAAAGCTGAACAGCCGGTCGAACTTGTCTACCCATGGCGTTTGATAGGTGTATCGCACACCGTAGGTGAGCGTCATTCTGCTGTTGAGTTTGAATTCGTCCTGCGCGAAGAACGCCGCCAGCGTGCTCCGCAGATAGGCGCTCGGCCGCGGAATGGCGAGTTGCGCGGAACTGGGGAGGCCCAGCAGGAAGTTCGCGTAGTCGAGCCCGCTCAGTTGATCGTCGAAGGAGTACGACCCGCGCATGGCGATTGGCTTGGAGATGTCGTTGACCTGGTAGCGGTGCACTTCGCCGCCGAACTTGAACGCGTGCGCCCCTTTGATCCAGGAAAGGCGGTCAATGAGCTGATATTCGTTCTGCGCCTGTCCCTGGCCATTGGCGAAGTTGCCGGTTCCCGCGAACCCGTTTGCGCCGTTGAAATTGAAGGACGGCATCCCGGAAATAGCGGGATCGCGCGCGGAGTTGGTGATGCCGTTGATCCCCAACTGCGATTGCACGTCGGCGCCGAAGTTGGTGTCGTAGAAGAAATTGGCGGTGCGGTTGTAGCCGAGCTTGGCTTCATTCACCACCGCCGGACTCAGGATGTGCGTATCCGAAACCACCAGGCTGCGGCCGGGGAAGTTGTCATAATAGCCTCCGCCGTAGCCTTGGTTGAGCGAGCCGGGATAGACATCCTGGTTGTGGATGGTGAGCCCCACGCGGGCAAAAATCGTGTTCTTCTCGCTGATCTTCTGATCCACCCGCACCGAATACACGTCGGAGTTGTACTGCCCTCCCGGATCGGCAGTGAAATTGTTCAGCAGGCCGTAGGAGCCCTGCCCGGTCAGATTCGGAGCCGGGTAGACCAGCTTTTGCAGCGCCGAAGCCACCGGACTGATACGCGACGAGGGAATGACGTTGTTGGCAAACGGCTGCCCGTTCAGCGGATCCCTCACCGTAATTTTCCCCAGCAGCGAAGAGAAATCTCCCTGCTCGAATCCCGCTGTCGGCACCGTAAGGTACTGCCGGTTGCCGATACGGTAGCGCTGCCCGCCGTAGCTGAAAAAGTAGAACGTCTTGTTCTTGCCGTTATAGAGCTTCGGGATCAGCACCGGCCCCCCACTGGTGGCGGCGAACTCATTGCTGTTGGTGAACGACGGCGCCGACCGGTCCGCCCATGAGCGCGCCGAGAAAAAAGAGTTCCAGTCTTCCCAGAACAGGCTGCCGTGAAACTGATTTGTTCCCGACTTGCTGATCGCCGCAAACTGCGCCACCTGCGCGTACTCGGCTGAGTTGTTCGCGGTCATCACCTTGATCTCCTGGATCATCTCCACTTCGCCCGAGAAACCGTTTGGAGTGTTGCGGCTGCTGACGTTGTCGTTGACCGAGATGCCGTCCGAGGTGAAATTGTTTCCCATGTCCGGGGCGCCGTTCACCTCGAAGCCGCTCGAGGATTGCACGCCGGCGACCACGTTGGTCACGTTCGCCCAGCCCCGCCCGAAAACGCTTAAAGGCAATTCCTTGTAATCGCGGTCGGTCTTCAGATTGGAAAGCGTGGCGCTCTCCGTCTCAATTTGCGAGGCGCCGCCCTCCACGGTCACCGTGGTGGAGACGTCGCCCACCTCTAGGCGCGCGTCAATGCGTTTGTTTTGTCCCAGTGTGAGATCGACCCTGGTCTGGCGGAATGTTTTGAAGCCCCGTAAGGCCACCACTACCGAATAACTGCCCGCCTCGAGTCCGGACACGCGGTAATCGCCGCTGGGTTCCGTGGTTGCGGTGCGCTCGAAATTCTTGCCTTCATTGATGACGGTCACGGCGGCGCCGGCAACGGGGGCGCCGGTTGGATCCGTCACTGCGCCGACGATGCTTCCCTGAACGGACTGCGCCCGGGCGCTGGAAGCGGAAAGAAGCAGCAACGCGGCAGCCGGCAGGGTGGAAAAGAGTCTGGAAATTGTCATACCTCGCTCCTTGAACAATGGTGAAACTCCTGAAGTCCGGAATAGACCAGACGTTTGTTTGGTTACTGTACATTTACACGGTTCGCAGAGCGGTGTCAAGCACAATTTTTGGGAAACACGCCTTCTCTCGCGCCCGCTGCCCGCTTAGACCGAGTGCCTCATCACCACCGGACTCGAAGCCGCGTTGCCGTTATCCTGGTCAAAACTCGTGAAGAATTGCGCAAATACCAGCGCCGCCGCCCCCAGCAGCGACGAATCGAGAGCATGCCTGGAAGGAAGAATGCGCACCCCCGCCAGGTAATAGGCAGGCACGCGCTTGCGCACCTCGGCCCACACGGTTTCCTGCACCAGGTCCCAGCTTTCCGCGAGAAAATCGCCGACGATGATCGCCTCGGGGTTGAGCGCCATGATGAGGTTCACGAAGCCCATGGCCGCATCGTGCGCCGTCTCCCGCAACACGCGCAGCGCAACCGGATCGCCCGCGCGGGCCTTCCCTACAATCTCGCCAGGCCCGACGCCGTTCGCCTCGCCACAGGCCTCCGCATAGCGGCGCCGCAGCGCCATGTCGGAAGCATACTGCTCCCAGCAGCCTCTGTTGCCGCACGCGCACGGCCTCCCGTGAGCGTAGAGCGTGGTGTGGCCGAATTCCGCCGCCCCCGAGGATGCGCCGCGCAGAATCTGTCCGTTGATCATCACTCCGGTACCCAGCCCGTCGCGCATGGTCACGAATACGAAATCCCGCAGCGGCCTGCCGTTTTCATTGGAAAACCACGTTTCAGCTAGAGCCGAAAGCCGCGCGCCGTTCTCGAAGTAGAAGGGGCAGGCGAGTTTCTTGCGCAGCAGATTCCCCGCTTCCACGCCGAACCAGTTGAAGTTTTCCGCGGCAATCACTTTGCCGGAGGCGCGGTCGAGGAATCCGGGCAGTCCCACCCCTGCTCCGAGAATCTGCTTGGGTGACAACGGCTCGATGATGGCCCGGATGGCTGTATGGATCTTCTCGAGGAAGATCTCCGGATTCGGATGCCATTCCACCGTCTTCCGCCGCACCAGTTTGCCGGTCAAATCGGCTAGAGCCACGCGCGCCCCCGAGAGCCCGATCTCCACGCCCACCGCGAGCATCGCGTCGGATCGCAGGCGGAGGGGCGTGGGGCGGCGGCCCACCTGGGCGCGGTTTTCCAACTCCTCTTCGCAGATGACCTTCCTGCGCACCAGGCGGTTGACGATAAAGGTCACCGAACTCCGGGAGAGTCCGGTAATGCGGGCGAGGTCGGAGCGGGAAGCGCTTGGATTTTGCCGGATCGCGTTCAGCACCAGGCGCTCATTGGCTTCGCGCAGCGCTGATTTGTTCAGCGCGCCTCCAGTGGTAAAAGTCACAGCGGGCAAACTGGCAGTGTCTCCTGAGGACGGCGTCGCGTCCGCGAAACCATTATTTCAATGTGTAAATTAACTGTCAACAGAAAACGATGCCTCGGCCGGCAGCGCCCCGTCCACCCCTCGCCGGAAGCCTCGGGTGAGTACCGCCGCGTGTCCCAATCCTATTGCGCACCACGCGCTCCCGATGATCTTCGCGGCCGCGGAGAGGTTCGCGAACACATAGAGACATACCAGAAATCCCCCCGCCGGCAGCATCAGGTTCCATACGGCATCCGCTCCCCGGCGGCGGTTCTCCCGCAGGAAATAGTGGCTGATGACGCTCCCGTTCACGGCCATGAAGCCGAGCAGAGCGCCGAAGTTCACCGCCTCGGCGGCCAGTTGAAAGCTGAGCAGAAAACCTCCGGCAACCGTGACCAGCCCCATCGCCAGAATGCCATACGTAGGCGTGGAATGCCTGGGGTGCACATAGGCGAAAATCCGCGGCGGCAGCAGCCCGTCGCGGCCCATCCCCACCAGCAGCCGCGAGGCGCTGGCCTGTCCGGTGACGGCGCTCGCCACGCCCGCCACCAGCAGCACGAAGGAGACAAGCCCCACCAGACGGGCGCCGCCCACCAGGCGGGACACATCCAGAAAGGCGGTTTCCGTCTGCGGAAAGGCGGCAACATCGGGCCACACCAACTGCCCCACATACGCCTGCAGAATGAACAGAACTCCACAGATCAGGCACACCAGAACCGTTGCCCGGCCAATGTCTCTCCGCGGGTTGAACGCATCTTCGGCGAGGGTGCTGATGCCGTCGAAGCCCAGGTAGCTGAAAGTGGCGATGGATGTCGCGCCCATCACCGAGCCAAGGGAGAAGTGCGCAGGTTCGTAAAACGGCTTGGCGGAGAGAAGCACGCCGCCGCCCACGCCATGAAGCAGAGCGCCGGCGGAAGCGGCGAGGAACCACACCACCGTCGCTCCCATGATCGCCGTCATCACGAAATTGGCGCGATTGGTGACCTTGAGGCCAAAGAGGTTCATCACCGTCACAGCCACGGCGAACAGCACCAGCCACGCTCCCCGCGGCACTTCCGGCACGAAGCGGCCCACGGTCAGCGCCATGTAAATCACACTCAGCAGCGGCATCAGGACGTAATCGAGCAGCATCGTCCACCCAACCAGATAGCCGGCCCAGGGATGCATTGTCCGACGCGCGTAGCTGTACGCCGATCCCGCCACCGGGAAGGCGCTGGCCATCCGCCCGTAACTCACCGCCGTCAACGCCATTGCGGCCATGGCGAACAGGTACGCCAGCGCCATGTGGCCCTTTGATGCCGTGCTGACAATGCCGTACATGGGGAAGGGCGCCGTCGGGGTCACGAAGGTGATGCCGAACAACACCAGCCCGCTGAGAGGCAGCACGCGCTGGAAGCCGGACCGCTGCTCCTGTCCGCTCATGAACCCCCATTTTCCATGCCGCACCAGCGGCATACAAAGAGCAGCAGCACTCTCGCCGCTTCCAACAGCGAATCGAGTTCCACGAATTCATCGGCCTGGTGCGCATTGCCGCCCGCCGGGCCCCACATGATCGCCGGAATGTCGAAACAGCGCTGGAACACATACATATCGCTGGGGGCATCCATCCCTTCCACTTTGGTTTTCCTGCCGAGCGCGGCCGCGGCTTGGGCGAATTCCCGCACCAGCGGCGCATCGGGCGGGATTGCGCACCCGGGCAGCCATCGCATCGGCAGTTCCACAACGGGCCGGCGTGGGAAGAGGTCCGGACGCTGGTCGAGCGTTTGGTTCCACCACGTAAAGAACTCGCTCTCCACTTCCTCGCGCGTCTCCTCCGGCATTGCCTGCCAGTAGATCTCCAGCCGGCAGATTTCGGGAACGGAAATAGGTTGCGACCACCCCCAGCGGCCTGTGGCGATGTTGGTCACCCACACCGCGAAGGGCTCCGGCGAATCCATGTAGTAAGGATGGACGGCCACGCGCCGCTTGCGGGTTTCCCTAAATTCGGGGATCTTCGCCAGAACGTACGCCAATTGCTCAACTGCCCGGCCGGGCTGCTGTTCGCTGGACAGGATGCCTCCTTCGCCGCGAAGCAGAATGTGGAGCGTGCGGCCGCCTCGCTGCGCCGGACAGATGCGCAGCGAGGTCGGCTCGCTGACCACAGCCGCATCGGCGTGGTATCCGCGAAGACGAGCGGCGAGCGTGCCGTTGACGCCTCCGAATTCCTCATCCACGACGGTCTCGAAAATGAGGTCGCCTTTGAGTCTGGCGCCCATGGTTCGAAGTGCCTGCAGCACGGTGAGGTTCATGGCGACGCCCGCCTTCATGTCCCAGGCGCCCCGTCCGAAGAGGCGGCCGGACTCCACGGCGGCGCCGAAAGGCGGATGCCGCCACTCGACAGGCGTGTCGGCCGGCACGGTATCGATGTGACCCGAAAGGATGAGCGAGCGGCCGCCTCCGGCGCCCTTCCACACGGCATTCACGTTCGGCCTGCCGGCGTAGTCCCGTCCAGGCCAGAATTCCGGATGGGTGGTCAGGCCGGCGACGTCTGGCGCAAGGTAGACGTCGGGTTCGAACCGGAGTCGGCGCAGCCGTTCGGCCACGTGCATCTGGCAGGTGAGTTCGTTGCCGTTGGGCGGCAGATTTTCCGAGGGGATGCGGACCAGATCGCGCAGCGTGTCGAGCAGGCCGTACCGGAGCCCATCGAGGACCTCGTCCGGAGTTTGCAGTTTCCCCGCGGGGCCGGGAATTTCGATCATTGTGGTAACGCGCTCCCTCTGGTTCGAGGCTTCATCCCAATTAGTATGTGCACAAACCAAACTAATCGATGTGGTCAAGATTTGCAAGAAGGAACTTTTCTGCCCGCTACCCCATAGCTACTCGGGGTTTCAGATCGCGGGCATCGAAGCGTTGCCAAAGGTCCAGGCCGCCGCCGCCCGTGCGCTGGAGATTGACGAACAACTGGCCGAGGCGCACAGTGCGCTCGCGATCGCCAAGACCAATCTTGAATGGGATTGGCAGGGAGCCGAGCGTGAGTACCGGCGCGCCATTGAACTCTACCCCGGTCATGCGGCGGCTCACGACTGGTTTGGCTTTCACCTGGCCCTGATGGGGCGATCCGATGAAGCGGTGCGGGAACTGGAGCGTGCCATTGAACTGGACCCGCTGTCGGCCGCTTACTGGGCCGACCTCGCGGAGGCACACCGGCTCGGGCGCCGATACCGCGCGGCGATAGAGGTCTGCGAGAAGGCGATCGCGACGGATCCGAAACACTGGCTGGCCTATCTGATTCTCGGTGCGGCTCACGCCCTCAACGGCGACTATCCCGCGGCGCTCGCCACACTCCAAAAAGGGCGCGCCATCGAGTACGACATCCTCTTCCGTGTCGTCGAGGCGCAAACTCTGGCCCGGGCGGGCGACATTGGCGGCGCGCTGCAATTGGCCCGCGGCCTGCGAGAGTTGCGCGCCCAGGGAAGGACGGTGAACGCCACCTTCCTCGCCCCAATCTATGCGTTCGTTGGGGATGAGGACAGCGCATTCCAGTGCCTGCGGGAGGCTTTGCATGACCGGGAACCATTCATTGCGTTTCTCAAGACGGACCGCTTTTTGATCCGTTACGATCAGACTCCCGATTCACAGATCTTCTTCACACGTTAAACTTTCCGCCGTAGCCGGCCGCTGCCGTGCAACCGCACGTTCATGCCGCCCGATGGCGCTGAAACCAGGCACCGTTCTCGTTGAAGGAGTGTGCAAGAACGGCGAATCAGGAAGCCAGCAGTTCCCGAAGCTTTTCCCAGTCCGCGGCCTCGCCGAACACGCCGCAGGCAATGGCGGGCTCGATGGAACGCACCGTACCCCGCAGCACCGTGCCGCACCCCACTTCCACGGCTCGTGTCACTCCCAAGGACGCCAGCAGGCGCACCGATTCCACCCACCGCACGGGGTTCGGCGCCTGCTCGATCAGCCCCTGCCGCGCCTCCTCGGCTGTCCGCACCACCCGCGCCTGCCAGTTATTCACCAGCGGCACGGCCAGGTCGCGAAACGCCGATTGCCGCAAGTCCACCGCCAGGCGCTCCTGCGCAGGCTTCATCAGCGGGCAATGGAACGGCGCGCTCACGGGCAGTGGAATCGCGCGTTTGGCGCCGGCAGCCTTGGCCAGTTCCGATGCCCGAGCCACCGCCCCGGCATGACCGGCAATCACCACCTGGTCGGGAGAATTGAAGTTGGCTGCGGTGACGATTTCCCCTTGCGCCGCCTCGGCGAGGATTGCCTCCAGCTTCCCTTCCGGAAGCCGCAGGATGGCGGCCATTGCGCCGGTCCCTTCCGGGACAGCCTCCTGCATGTATCTGCCGCGGCGGCGGACCAGACGGATTGCGTCACGGAAATCGAGGGCTCCGGCGGCGACCAGCGCCGAGTATTCACCCAGGCTGTGGCCGGCGACGTAATCCGGAAGGAGCCCTTTCTCCTCGAGCACCCGGAAGGCCGCCACGGAAACAGCCAGCATCGCCGGTTGCGTGTTCTCGGTCCGTCTCAGCTCCTCTTCGGGCCCCTCGGCGCAGAGCTTCGAAAGCGCAAACCCCAGCGCCTCATCAGCCTCGATAAATGTTTGACGGGCAATTGGATAGGCGTCAGCCAGAGTCTGGCCCATGCCCTTTGCCTGCGACCCCTGTCCGGGGAACAAGAAAGCAGTTTTCGACATAGCTACAAGCTATAATGGTAACCTTCAGCGGCCACTTCATCATCTCTACAGCGGGGTAACGGTAT
>JADLBG010000657.1 GCA_020847895.1 Bryobacterales bacterium | reverse complement strand
GGCCGCTCACCTCGAAGCCGAAGGTGGCGGTGGCGGCGGCGTCGATTTTGAGGCCGATGTCGCCGGAGAGGCCGAAGGCCTTCACTTCGCGGACGAAGTTGAAGTCGTAGCCGAGTTTGGCTCCGATGTTGACGGCGAGGGAACCGCTGGCCTCAGCGGCGACCCAGGTAGAGGGCTCGATTGTATCCGCGGTGAGGACGTGGCGCGGGAGCTTCCAACTGCGGACAGCGCCGGAGAGGACGTCGTCCGCTCCGGTGGTATCAGAGAAGCGGTGGAGGACGGCGCTGATGCCGGAGGAGGCTCCGGATGCGCCGAAGGTGACGCTGCCGATAGCTCCGATGGGATGGGAACCGCTGACGCTGCCGCTGGCGGTATAGCCGGTGCGGAGGAGCGCGTAGCGGGATCCCGCGGCGGCTTCGATGGAGAGATCGAGGCCGGGAGTTTCGCCGAGGCCGAGAGCTTTGACGGCGGCGTTCGGGTCGTCGAAGACGGCGGCACCGGCGGTGACCCCGGCGGAGAATTGAAAGCCAACGGTGAGGCCGCCGCCACCTTGGAAGGCGACGGGCTTGCCGCCGGCGGCGCTAAGAGAGATGTGGGCGAGATCGATGACGCCATCGGGGCGGGTGGGGAAGGGTTTGTTGGTTGTGATGGCGAGAGCCACGTCCATGTCGGTAGTGCCCCCAAGTTCGAGCGCGAGAGCGCTCTTATCCCCGAGAATTCCGGGGTCGAGGGGGAAGGATTTCTGAAAATCAGGCGCGGGAGCCGCACTCATATTCAAACTCCTTGTTTCGGTGTGTTGACTCCCCATGGAGGGATGCTCTGTAAGGCGAATGGATGGCTGCTGAATTGGTTTCGCAAGCCCCAGTAGTGGAGATTATACACGAATTGTTGGATTAAACAAGGAAAATATTGGGTGAAAAAGAAGACTGCCGCCCGGAGCGAAAGGTGGGCGGCAGTCCGTGGAAATCAGAAGTAGATCTTCAGGCCGAGTTGAACCTGGCGCGGCGCATTTTCCTGGCTGGTGACGACGCCGAAGGTGGGCGTGTTGATGGTGGTTCCCGGGTTTCCGAACAGCGGCGTATTGGTGAAATTGAAAGCTTCTCCGCGCAACTCGACGTGCGCGCGCTCCTTGAAATGGAACTCCTTGAAGATGGAGAAATCGAGGACGCGGGCTCCGGGGTTGCGGAGGGAAGCGATGCTGCGCGCCATGTTGCCGAAGGTGAAGTCCTTCGGCTGGCTGAAGACGGAAGTATCGAACCAGCGGTCGATGGTGCGGTTGGAGATGCGCGGGTCCTGGCCGTTAACGTCCGGGGTCTGGCCGCCGCCGAAGGAGTAGCTGGTGTTTTGCGGCGTGGTGAAGCGCAGGGGCTGTCCCTGGGAGATGGTGAGGATGCCGTTCACCTGCCACTGGCCAACGATGGCGTTGAGCACGGGGCTCATGCCGGCGCCGAATTTCTTGCCTTTTCCGAGCGGCAGTTCGTAAGTGACGTTGGTGACAAAGCGGTGAGGCTGGTCATAGGAGGAGATGCTGTAGTCGCAGCGGCGGCAGTTCCAGTCGCGCAGGATTTGGGAGCCGTTGTTGTTCCAGAATCCGTCGGGGCCGTCGCTCATGGTCTTCGACCAGGTATAGGAGGCGAGGAGGCTGAAGCCATCGGCGAAGCGGCGTTCGAAGCGGGTCTGGAGGGCGTGGTAATTCGAGTTGCCCCAGGCGGGGTTGGTGGCGGTTCCGCCGGCGAATTCGGGGAAGGGGCGGAGGAGCTGGCCGAGTTGCACGGTGGGTTGGGCGAGCGTGCCGACGCTGACGAAGCCATGGAAGGGATTGGGAACGAGGGAGAGCAGGTCATTGCCGCGGGTGAGTTGTTGGGCGCTGAGCTGATTGATCTGATAGCTGGTGAAGGGGAGGTGGGGACCCTTGTTGCCGGCGTAGGCAATCTCGAGGACCATGTTGCGGCCGAGGCTGCGCTGAATGTTGAGGTTCCACTGCTGGTTGTAGACGGGTTGGAGGGTGTCCGGCCAGCCGCCGCCGAGTCCCTGCCCAAGCTGCGTGAGCAGGCCCTGAGAGCGGCCCGGGGCGAGGTTGAATCCGTTCGGGAAGGGACTCTTCAGCAGGTCATTGGGAGTGATGCCGTCGAGGGAAGTGAGCCAGGGAGTGGAGGAGTTGAAGGCGCCTCCGGTGTAGTTGGAGTTGGCGGCATAGGAGGGGAGACCGAAGAAGATGCCGTATCCGGCGCGGATGACGGTTTTGGAGTTGAGTTCGTAAACCAGGCCGAGGCGCGGATTAATCTGGCGCGGGTCGGTGTTGCGGATGGTGCGGCGCCCGAGAGTAGTGGGGGCGAAGGTGATGCCGCCTTTGACGTCGAAGCCGACCTTGTCGGAGATGGGGTTGCGGACGAGGGGATCGATGGCGGAGAGCTGGTCATAGCGTTCGGTGGATCCGCTCTCGAAGTCCCAGCGGAGGCCGGCGTTGATGGTGAGTTTTCGCGCCACCTTGAAGTCATCCTGAAGATAGAAGGCGAAGTAGCGATTGGCGTTGGCGGGGCGGATCTGGTGGGAGATGGAGCCCGATGAGCCGGCGCCGAGGAGGAAAGAGGCGTAGCCGATGCCGCCAACGGCGGTAGGCGTGCGCGGGTCGGGCCCCTGGGTCATCTGGCGATCGAAGTTGAAGCCGCCGGAAGGCGTGCCGAGCTGGCCGTAGTTGACGAAGTTGAAGCGGCCGTCGAAGCCGAACTTCATGCTGTGGCGGCCGCGGACGTGAGAGAGATTGGCGATGAGGCTATGGGTCTGATCGGCCATGAGGTAAACGTCGCCGCCGTTGGGGCCGAGCTGGGTGTAGTCCTGAATGGTGATGGTGGGAAAGACGGGCTGGTTCGAGATGCCATCGATAGCGGCGGGCAGGCCGATGGAGGAAACCTGGAAGCCCTTTGACCAGGGATAGCGGTTGCCGCGGACCCGGCCGTAGCCATAGCGCAGGTTGAGGACGCTGGCGTTGCTGATGGTGCGGGTGTAATCGACGGCTCCGTTCTGGAGGCGCTGGAGCATGGGATCGCAGCAGCCGGGATCGACGATGTTGCCCCAAAAATTCGGTTTGGAATACATGCTGTCCATGAGGGTGTAGCGCAGGAACATGCGCTGCTTTTCGTCGAAGACGTGATCGATTTTCCACTCGTAGCGGTCTTGCGGTTGGAGGATGGCGGCCTGGGTGACAAAGTTGTTCTGGCGGGTGAAGGGGAGTCCGGGACTGTTGGGGGCGGGATAGTATTTCTGCGCGGCGAGGGCGACCGGATCGATGCGGTTCTGGGGAACGATGTTGCCGGCGAAGGGATCGCGCAGGAAGCGGCCGGGGCGGGCGGGGTCGGGACGAGTGCTGAACGGATCGTAGATCACCTTCATCTGGCCGGCGCTGTTGAAGGATTGGGTGAAGTTGCCGGCGTGCTCGAGTTCGGTGGGCAGCGTGTGTTGCGCGAGGCTGGCGGCGAGGATGCGCTGGCCTTCATAGTTGAAGAAGAAGAATGTCCGGTTCTTGCCGTTGTAGAGTTTGGGAATGAGAACCGGGCCGCCGCCGGAGGCTCCGAACTGATTGCGCTTGAAGCTGGCGAGCGGACGTCCGGCACGATTGGCGAAGAAGTTGTTCGCGTCGAAGAAGGAGTTGCGGTGAAATTCGTAGACGCTGCCGTGGAAGTCATTCGTGCCGGACTTGGTGACCAGGGTGACCAGGCCGCCGCCGCTGCGTCCGTATTCGGCCGAATAGGCGTTGGTCTGGATTTTGAATTCCTGGATGCCTTCGACGGATGGGATGGCGCTGATGGCGGGGATGGTGGAGATGTTATGAGACACCGTGGCGGTGACGCCGTCGAGCATGATGTCGGATGTCGACTCCTGGCCTCCATTGACGATGAAGCGGTTGGCGGTGAAGGTGTCGGCGATGCCGGTGACCTGCCGCACCATGAAGACGCCGGGAACCAGGGCGGCGAGGTTGAAGATGTTGCGGCCGTTGAGGGGGAGGTCGAGGATGCGTTTGTTCTCGACGACGGCACCGAGCGTGGAACTGGTGGATTCGACAAGTTGGGCTTCGCCGGTGACCTGGACTCGTTCGCTGATCTGGCCGACTTCGAGCGCAATGTTGAGCGAGGCTTTCTGCTGCGTGGAGAGCGGGAAGGAATCGAGGGCGTAGGTGCGGAAGCCGGCCTGTTCGGCGGTGATGGAGTAAGTGCCTGGCGGGAGTTCATTGACGACGTAGAAGCCCGACTCGTTGGAAGTGGAGCGGAAGGTGGTGTTGGTGGCAGTGTTGGTTACCTTGATGGAAACGCCGGCGACAACGGCTCCGGAGGAATCGGAGACGATTCCGGAGATGGAGGCGGTGAAGGTTTGAGCGAAAGAGAGAGAAGCTGCCAGGAGCTGCGAAAGGGTCAGGACAAACATGGGTCAGTAGACCTCCCAGGTGAAATGGGGGCATTATTTCGTGATTATCGATACGTTGTCAAGTGGGGTGAATGGATGAGAGCAGTTTATTGCTTATCGCTGATGTTTTGCGTTCCGGGGAATGTGCTCGCGCAGGTTCCCGCGGAGCGCTTCTGCGTGCGCGGCGAGGCGCTGAAGCTGGCCGCGGTTGCGCCGCGCACTTGGGTGGCGGGCGCCGTGTTGCCGGAACTTGCCGCTTACACGCACGGGAAAGTGCCGGCGCCCGACGCCTTCGATGCGTCAAGCCTGGTGGTGCGCAAAGGGGATGTGCGATTGGTGGAGGGCAAGGATTACCTGGTAGACAAGGATTGGGGGACTCTTGGGTTGGGGCCTGATTCGCGCGTGACGGCCGAGGATACCGTGACGGTGGATTACTGCTATTCGCTGCGCAGGGTGGATTCGCGAATCCGGCTGGCGGACGGGCGCGAGGAGACCCGGATGGGGAAGAGCCACCTGACGCGTCCGGAGCCGCCGGAGTTGCGCGAGGGCGAAGGGCGGTTGAGCAACCTCTACGTTCCGTACTTCAGCGACGGGAAGAACGTGGATGAATTTCCCGTGGAGGAAGGACCGGAGAAGGCGGTGACGGGAACGACGAAAGGGTTGATTCCGAAGACGCTCGAAAAGCTGCGGGCGGGCCGGGCAGTGAGGATTGTGGCGTGGGGAGACAGCGTTACGGAGGGCGGCGATGCGAGTTCCCCCGCGCATCAGTATCAGGCGGTGTTCGGAGAGATGTTGCGGAGGCAGTTCCCGAAGGCCCCGGTGGAGATGATTACGGCGGCGGTGGGGGGATCGAACTCGCGGCAGTGGCTGTATTCGGAAAAATACAAGTTTCCCATTGCCGAAGCGGCGGCGCGGCTTCAATGGGGGCGGGTGGAGGCGGCGAAGCCGGACCTGGTGACGGTGGAGTTCGTCAACGACGCCGGGTTGAAAACGGACGAAGTAGAACAGGTGTACGGGGAGATTCTACGCAGAGTGCGCGGACTGGGGGCGGAATTGATTCTGATTACGCCGCATTTCACGCGGATGCCGATGATGGGGTTTGACACGCTGCGGGACAAGGACCAGCGGCCGTACGTGCTCGCGCTGCGCGAGTTTGCCTTGCGGCATCACATTGCGTTGGCGGATGCCTCCGCGCGGTGGGAGCATTTGTGGAAGGAAGGGATTCCTTACATCACGCTCTTGAACAATGGGATCAATCATCCGGATGACCGGGGGCATCTGTTGTTCGCCGAGGAACTGATGAAGTGTTTCGAGTAGCGCGTCCAGTGCGGAGGGCGCCGCCGGCCTCGAACCTACCCGCAAATGGCCGTAGCCTGTAAGCCTTTATTCTCCTTGACTTTGGGTCTCACCGCCTGTCAGACTGCTAAAAAGGTTGCGGTGGGTGTCCATCTTGATTGAAACAGTGGGGGACTAACTTGTTTTTGACGATCATCCTGGCGCTGATAGTCGGGGGCGTGATGCAAGGGCAAATTGCCACCCCGGGATATGGCGGACCGGCGGTTTCGAGCCGCGGCTTGCGGGGCGCCGGCGCGCGAGGCGGGGAGCCCACGAACATTCGAGTGTACGGGTCGGTACGCGGCGTGGCGGACGATGGGTTCATCGGCGTCGGCTTGGACCAGACCGGGAACATCACCGACCCGGGAATGCTGTTCGGCGTTGAGGCGAACGTAGGGGCTTACGGGACGCGGGAATGGAAAAAGTCGCGGCTGGGGTTGGACTACCAGGGCAGTTACCGCCACTACACCTCGAAGACGTATTACGACGGCAGCGACCACATGGTGAGTCTCGATTACGGAACCCAGATCACGCGGCGCACGGGAGCGATCTTCAAGGTGGTAGCGGGGACGAGCACTCTTCCGGTGGGAGGCGTGTTCAGCTATGGATCGCTCGATCCGTTCTTCCTCGGGGTGCCGATCAACGATGTGTTCAACAACCGGTCATATTTTCTGGAAGCGATGGGCGCGTACACGGTTCAGATCGGCGCGCGCAATTCACTGAATGTCGGCGGATCGGGGTTCGCTGTCCGGCGGCAGTCGAAAGT
>JADLBG010000656.1 GCA_020847895.1 Bryobacterales bacterium | reverse complement strand
GCGGTGCTGGCGCTGGCGGGCGTGAACCGCCGGGGGTGCCACGGAAAGGGCTACGAGACCGGGTGGCAATATCCACAGTGGCTTCTCAATACGCCCGGAGCGCTGCAAGCTTTCCTGGGAGCGGTTGCCTGGCCGATGTATACCGACCTTTCTCCAGAGTCGCAACGCCAATGTCTTTCCGACTTGAGGATATCCTTCAAGGAGTAGCCGGCTTCCGGCTACAATAAGAAACACGCTCGCCGCGAGCACGCCATGGGAAGGCACAGGAGCATGAATGAACCAGGAACACTCGGCGAAACTCCACGAATTTTATGACTGGGGCGTGCGGGCGCGGCTGGAATTGATTCCCACGGCCCGCAAAGTGCGGCGCGACTTCGCCCTCTTCGCGGAGGAACCGGACGGCCGCGCCATCATGGCGGCGCTCGACAGCATTCTCCAGGAAGCGGAGCGCTGGCATGACCGGTCCGTGGGTCTTGCTCCGGCGAAAGGCCCCTACCGGGAGGCGCTGCCGGAGGTGGACTTGCCACTCGGGGAAATCATGTCGTGGGCCGAGGCAACCAACGGGCTGTTCGAGACAGTCAGCAGGCTTGGCACCTACTGCCATTTCCGGCTGAAGGAACTTCGCAAACACGAGGCGGAGCAGGCGAAGCCCGTGGAACCTCCCCTGTTTTCCAAAGAAGAGTACCGGCGGCTGAAGATCAAGAATTCGCTGCTGAACAACCTGGAAATCCTGCTCGGGCGGACCAGCCTTTCGAGCTACCCGCTGCGGCTGGAAATCGATCCCACCAACGAATGCAACCTTCGCTGTCGCGGATGCCGGCACGGGATCACGAAGGAATTTCATCACACGGAGATGCGCCGCGAGTACGTAGAGATCGTCAGCGAAGCGTTTCCATTCGCCGACTACATGTATCCGATCGGCACGGGCGAGCCCACGATGTCCTCCACCACGCCCATGCTCATCAGGGAAGCGGCCCGCCACCAGGTAAAGGTGGACCTGTTGACCAACGGCATTGCGCTTGAAAAGGCCAATGTGCCGTGGGAGGCGTTCTACCGTCTCGGCATCAGCGTCGATGGCGCGAGCGAGGAAACGATGCGCGCCCTGCGTCCCGTGGCGCCCCTGGCGCATGTGTTGACTTCCCTCAAGAAGTTGCGCGCCAACGCTCCGCAGGCCACCATCTACACCAAGGTCACGGTGTCGCGGATGAACTACGACGAACTGCCGGCGCTGATGGACAAACTCGCCGATTCCGGCGTGAACGAGGTGATTGTCCATTCGCTCGAAGTCTTTCACACGGTTCACGAAGCCATCCAGGTGCGCGCCTCCGACCGGCAGCACATGGAGCAGTGCGTCCAGGCGGCAACAGAAACCGCCGAACGCCGCGGAATGCAGTTCGTCAACGCTTTGAACTTCGACGGGGCGGCGCGCCACGACGAATCAGCGCGCGATAAAGACGCCATGTTTCAGTTGTTGAAGGAGAGCCCGCTGCCTGTGCTCGAAATCCGCGAACTGCCCGCGCTGCGGAAGAGTCTGGAGGGCACGGCGTTCCGCTATTACCCGGAAGCGCTGGTGCGCGCGGGCGGACTCTCTCCTGACGCGAAGCCCGCCGCCGCGCCCGTGCGCAGGCCTCCGGCAGTGGAGATCCGGACCATCGACCGGCTTATCGGCGAGCATGTCAAACAGGCGAAGGAAATCACACCCGAACAGGCGCGAATTCCCTATTGCTTCCTGCCCTGGAAGATGCCGATTGTGGCTCCTGACGGGCGGACACGCGCCTGCTGCCACCTGCCGGGCCAGTTGGGCGACATTGATCAGGGACGTACTTTTCAGGACTTGTGGTCCAGCCCGGGATACGTACAGCTTCGGGAATCAATGTTTCAGGTGGAAAAACTGCCCGATTCCTGCGCCACCTGCCGGGAGTTCGACCGCAGCGCCTATTCCGGCGAGACGCTGGCGCTGGCAGACATGCTGGCAGTTCCCATCCGGCAGGCTCCGCGCTACCCCGCGCCGATGGATGTCACGGGGTTGCTTCGCACCGCTGGAAATCCGGACCGGCGCGAGTTCGAGCCACACGGCGCCAAGCTATCCTGGACGGGGCGTTTCGTCATTCCCCCGGGCGGACAGATTGTGGCCCGGTTTCCCAACCCCAAGAGCGGGGCAGGCGTGTACTATCAGGGGAAATTCCACTTCGAGGGCGGCCGGCTGCTGGTAGGAGTGAAGCCGTTCTGGGGAGTGGACCTGTGGCACCACATGATCGATTCCTGGTATACGAGTCTGTTGGGCAACTGGGTTGGGCTGCCCATGCCTCCGCTGCCTCTGGACTTCTCTTCCTGCTCCACGGAAGAGTGTTGCGTCTTCCTCTGGGCGCCGAATGATAATGCGGGCAACGTCGAGGTGAAGGTGAAGGAATTCTCGGGAGTAGCCACCGCGCCCGGCATCTGCCACAAGGATGGACTGCAGATCGGGCATTTGTGGCTGGGCGATCAGGCCGCCACGTAACGGCAGGCTGCTTTTACTCCGGCGGCGCTTCGTCGTCCACGTCGCCGATGCGGTTCTCGAATTTCGTCAAGCTATGCAGGAAGACGAGATTCACCTTTCCGGTCGGTCCGCTGCGCTG
>JADLBG010000655.1 GCA_020847895.1 Bryobacterales bacterium | reverse complement strand
GCGGATCGCAACAGATTGCGCCGGTCCATGATTTCTCCTTTCCATCGCGGCCGCGCCCGGCGTGTTCCAAACACGCGCTCAAAACGAGGAGCGGACAACAAAACCCGCCGGCCACCGTCACGGCGAAAGAAACTGGCCGCATGTCTACTGTACGATTTATTGCTTTGGATGTCCATGCGGACGTTCAGTCCGCTTCAGTCCGTGGCGATCCACCCGTCCTCGATCTTGATAATCCGGCGCCCATAAGCCGCATTCACTTCCGAATGCGTCACCTGAATAATGGTGGTCCCCTCGTCGTTCAGCTTCTTGAACATCTCCATGATCTCCTTGCCCTGGCTTGAATGGAGGTTGCCCGTCGGCTCATCGGCGAGGATGATTTTCGGGGCCGCGATCATCGCCCGCGCGATCGCCACAAGCTGCTGCTGCCCGCCGCTCAATTGATTCGGATACAGGTCCTTCTTCCCCACAATGTTGAACCGGTCGAGCGCGTCGCAAACAATGCTGTCGCGCTCGCTCTTCTTCACGTTGCGGTAGGAAAGCGGAATGTCCAGATTCTCATAGACCGTCAGCGAATCGAGCAGATGGTAGCTCTGGAACACGAAGCCGAAATATCTCTTATAGATCTCTGAACGGTCCTTCTTCTTGAGCTTATGGATGGGATGGTCCATCAGGTGATACTCGCCGCTCCAACTCGTATCGTGCATCCCCAGAAGATGCAGCAGCGTGGATTTTCCCGCGCCGGAGGGGCCCATGATGGAGATGAACTCCCCGTCCTTGATCTCCGCGTTGATGCGGCGCAACACCCAGGTCCGGGTAGGGCCGTTGTCGTAAAATTTCTCGACGTTGACAAGTCTGATCATGTGTCGTCCGGCAAAATCCTTTTCCTATTGTCCTCGCAGCGCCATCACCGGCTGCAATGGCGCAAGTCCTCCGCCGAAAGATGCTCCGGGCGAAAATGCCACGACAACTCCCGGCCCGCAACGCCGAACAAGAGCCCCAACGCGGACCCGGCGGCCAGCAGCAGCGCGCTGTCGAGAAACACGCGGGTGAGCAGTTTCCGGCGGAGGCTGCGCAGCCCGAATATTCTTGCCTCCTCCGCCTGCGAGGTCCGCTCTTTCAATTCCCGCGCCAGGTCGCGCCGCCAGGAATTCATTGCCGGCGCCAGTCCGAACAGTATCCCGCTCGCTATGGAAACACCCGCCGTGAACAGAAGCACGGAGGCGTCCAGGGAAAGGTTGAAGGACGCGTTGTTCCACCATTCCGGCCGGAAATGCCACAGCAGAGCCCGGCTCCAGCGCGCCACCAGTAAACCGGCGGCGCCGCCGCGGAGGGAGAGAACCAGACTCTCCGTCAACGCCTGGCGCGCAATCCGCCATGCCCCCGCGCCAATCGCCAGCCGGATGGCAAATTCCTTGCTCCGGTTCCGCGACCGCACCAGCAGCAGCGATGCGACATTCGAGCAGGCAATCAGCAGCACCAGGCCCACCACCGCCATCAACACCAGCGCCGCCTGCTCGAGAGTTCTCCTGATCCGCGGAGGGATCACGGTTTCCGAACTTGGCGCGAGGCGGAAACTCCGTCCCGCGTTTACTTCCGGATGGTCCGCCGCCAGTTGCTGCCCGATGGGCGCCAGCGCCTGCTCCGCCGTCTTCAGGCTCACACCCGGTTTAAGCCGCGCGGCCACGGAAAAGTATAAAGCCTTGCGCTCGCCCACCGCCTCCGGACGCGCCATCATCCACCGCGCCATCGACATCGGCGCCCACGCCGCCGGTTCGCTCACCGTGCTCAACCCCTTGAATCCTTCCGGCATCACCCCGATTACCGTAAGCGGTTGGCTGTTGACCGAAATCGTCCGCCCAACCACCGAACCGTCCGCCCCGAACTCTCTCACCCAGGTTCCATGGCTCAGCACCACCACCGGAGATCTTCCCGGAGCCGGATCATCTCTTTTTCCGAAGGTCCGTCCGATGGCCGCCGGAACCCCCAGCACTTCGAAGAAATTCTCCGTCACCACTTCCCCGGTCCACGTCCGCGGAAACCCGTCCTCGCGCGACGCGATCAGGCTGGCCGGAGTCAGCGCGCACATCCCCGTGAACACGCCCTGATGATTGCGAATATCCTCGAAACTCGGATAGGAAACCCCGTACAGGCCGTTCAGTTTTTCATCAAATGTGGAAATGGTCACCAGCCGTTGCGGCTCGAACACCGCCAGGGGCTGCGGGAATAATGCTTTGACAAGCG
Organism: Bryobacterales bacterium; assembly: GCA_020847895.1. Taxonomy (GTDB): domain Bacteria; phylum Acidobacteriota; class Terriglobia; order Bryobacterales; family Bryobacteraceae; genus CADEFT01. The sequence goes on along the minus strand of JADLBG010000655.1, from coordinate 2,233 downwards.
TGAAAATCGCCGTGTTCGCGCCGATCCCCAAGGCCGGCGAGAGCACGGCGGCCAGGGCGAACGCGGGACTCTTGCGCGGCGCGCGGACTCCATGCCTGATGTCCAGCCGGAGAGTTTCCATTAGGGCAATTCTCTCACCCCCGCCGTTCGTGCGCCATGCCGCTGCGCCGCTCTCCGCCTACTCCAGGCGCAGGTTCGCTGACCGGCGAAATACAGACCGGAACTGCCGGCGGATTGTATCCCGCAACCGCTGCGCCTCGCTACGCAAGCATTGGGATTCCTCCCGTACCTGCCTCAATTCCTCCCCCAGTTGCAGACACTGATCGCGGAATTCCTCATGCTGCCGTTGAATTTCTCCCCGGAAGCATTCGCTCGCCTGGCGCGTTTGATCGCGAATTTCCCACACCCGCGGGCGCACGGTATCCGTTAACTGGTCCCCCGCCACGATGAGCAGCGGTTTGCGGACGGCCTGCGTCATCGCCGAACCGGCGGCGCTGAAGAGTAGAATCGCCGCGATCGCAAGATAGTCGGGGTTCCGGCTCACCCAGCCGGATCGGGCTTGTGTGCCGTTCATCAGACCACCTCCACATTTTCCTCGACAATCCGCCCGTCAAACAGGTGGACGGAACGGTCGGCATGGCGCGCGTAGCGCGGGTCGTGGGTCACCATGCAAATGGTGGCGCCCCCGCGATGCAATTCTCTCAACAGTTCCATCACCGCCTCGCCGTTTGCCGAATCCAGGTTTCCCGTGGGTTCGTCGGCCAGGAGGATGGACGGTTCGCCCACCAGGGCGCGGGCGACGGCAACACGCTGCTGCTGGCCGCCCGAAAGCTGCGAAGGATAATGCTTCACGCGATGCGACATCCCCACCCGTTCGAGCGACTCGTGCACGCGCTTCTTGCGCTCCGCCGAGCCCATCCCTCGATAGGTCAGCGGCAACTCGACGTTCTCATACACGTTGAGGTCGCCAATCAGATTGAATGCCTGAAAGATGAACCCGATCTCCCGGTTGCGAATGCGCGCCCTTTCGGAAAGCTTCAGATTTTCCACCGGCCGGCTCTTCAATGTATAGGACCCATCCGATGGCGAATCGAGCAGCCCCAAAATCGCCAGCAGAGTCGACTTCCCGCACCCGGACGGGCCTGAGATGGCAACGTATTCGCCCTTCTTGATGTCCATGTGGATCCCAGCCAGCGCGTGTGTCTCCACCTCGTCGGTGACGAACACCTTGGTCACGCCATCCAGCCGGATCAACGTCTCTGCTGCGCTCATTCCTTCTCCTTTCAGGTTTTCCCTAATGACTCTAATACGTAACAATCGTTAGCTGGTTCCGCAAAATTTACTGCCTTATCCCACTTCAGTTCAACCGTATGCGGTTATACGCATCCCACGCCGACATGTCCGACAAAATCACCTCATCGCCTTCCTTGAGCCCTTCCACAACCTCGATCGTGTTCACCGAACTGCGTCCGAACTTCACCTGCACCCGGACAGCGTCCTGCGTTCCGGGTATGACTTTGAACAGGGTCACCGTGCTGTTGGCCTGCCCGAACACCGGCCGGCCCACATAAAGCACATTATCGGTACGCTCGATTTCTATGGTGCCGTCGACGCTCAGATCCGGCCGCGCCCCATCCGGTAAGGGGCCTTTCAAACTGACGTCCACCGTTACAGTGCCGTTCACCACGGCGGGGTCAATGCGGCTGACGACACCATCCACGGTCCCGTTTCGCGTATCGATAACGGTCTTCTGCCCGATCTGCACATCCTTCGCCTGCGTCTCCGCAATCTTCAATTCCGCCTTCAATTTCTTTGGCTGCGCCACTTTGGCTAGGATGGTTCCCGCCGTCACCCGCTGCCCCACCTGGAGCGTCATCTCCTGCAACACCCCTTCCGTCCCGGCCCGGATCTTCAAACCCTCATATTGTTCCTTCTTTAACCGGTAGGCGGCCCGTAATTTTTCAATCTGCACGCGCTGCGAAGCAAGCTGCGCTTCAATGGACTCCCCGCTGATGGCCAGCCGCTTCTGTTCCAATTGAAACCGCCGCCCGAGTTCATCGGCCGCGGCCTTCGAGAGCTGCAAAGTCAGATCCGGCGTCAACCCTTCCTTGGCCAGCTTCTCGTCGCGGTCGTACTTCAGCTTCGCCTGCACGTAGTCGCTCTGCAACTGCGCCGCCTTGGCTTTTTCGTCCAGATCGGAGCTTTCCAACTTCACCTGAAGATCCTTGAGGTT
>JADLBG010000654.1 GCA_020847895.1 Bryobacterales bacterium | reverse complement strand
TATTGCCCGATCAATCCCGCGAAGAAGCCTCCCCCAATGGTCCCCAGATATACGCTCGTCTGATGAAACCCCATCGCGCGGGAGCGGGTCCTCTTGTCGTGATAATCGCTCACCAGTGACATCGAGGCCGGAAAGTAGAACGTCTCTCCCAACCCCTCCGCCGCGCGAAAAAACAGCAGGTGCGAAAAATCCCGCGAAAGCGCCGTCGCCATGCAGATGATGCTCCACGCGTGCAGTCCGCCGATGATCGCCGTCTTGCGGCGGATCCGGTCCACCACCGTTCCCGCAAACAGCGCCCCCAGCCCGTACACCCACGCGAAAGAAGAGCCGAGCAAACCGAGTTGCGTATTGCTTAGCGCCAGTTCCTTCTCGAGCAGTGGGAAAACCGAAAAGATCGCCTGCCGGTCCGCATAATTGAAGAACGCGATCCACCACAGCATGGCAACCACGTACCACTTGTAATTCGGCGGTAACGCCTTGTTCGTTGATTTCATGAGTTAGAGAGGAATGTTGCCGTGCTTCTTGCGCGGCATGGTGTCAATCTTGTTCTCGAGCATGCGCAACGCCTTGATCACCCGGGGCCTTGTTTCCCGCGGCTCGATCACATCGTCAATGAACCCGTGTTCCGCCGCCGCAAAAGGGTTCGCGAAGCGCTCCCGGTACTCGGCGATCCGCTCCGCTAAAACCGCCTCCTTGTCCTCCGCCGCCGAAAGTTCCCGCCGGTAAATGATGTTCGCCGCGCCTTCCGCGCCCATCACCGCGATCTCCGCCGTGGGATAGGCGAGGTTGATGTCGCACCGCAGATGCTTCGAACCCATCACACAATACGCGCCTCCATAGGCTTTGCGCGTAATCACCGTAATCTTTGGTACCGTCGCCTCCGCGTACGCATACAGCAGTTTCGCGCCGTGCCGGATGATGCCCCCGAACTCCTGGTCCGTGCCTGGAAGGAAGCCCGGCACGTCCTCCAGAGTCAGAATCGGAATGTTGAATGCGTCGCAGAAGCGCACAAACCGGGCGCCTTTCGTCGACGAGTTGATGTCGAGGCAGCCCGCCAGATGCGCCGGCTGATTGGCCACAATGCCGATAGTCCGCCCGTCCATCCGCGCGAAACCCACCACGATGTTCATCGCATAGTGTTCCTGCACTTCAAAAAAATCGCCGTCGTCCACAATCCGGTGGATGATGTCCTTGATGTCGTACGGCATTCCGGGGTCCCGCGGAACCAGACTGTCGAGCGCCTCATCCATGCGATCAATCGGGTCCGCGGTCATCTTGCGCGGGGCGCTGTCGCGGTTGTTCGGCGGCAGAAAGTCCATCAGCTTGCGCATCATCCGCAAGCATGCGCCATCGTCACCGGCGATGAATTGCGCCACCCCGCTCACCGAGTTGTGCGTCATCGCGCCGCCCAGCGTTTCCTTGCTCACGTCCTCGTGAGTCACCGTCTTGATCACGTCCGGACCGGTCACGAACATGTAGCTGGTCTTGTCCACCATGAAAACGAAATCCGTGATAGGCGGCGAATACACGGCCCCGCCCGCGCACGGCCCGAGTATGGCGGAAATCTGCGGAATGACGCCGCTGGCCAGCGTATTTCGGAGAAAAATCTCCGCATATCCTCCAAGCGATAGAACGCCCTCCTGAATTCGCGCCCCGCCCGAATCGTTGAGGCCGATCACCGGAGCCCCGTTCTTCATCGCCAGGTCCATCACCTTGCAGATCTTCTTCGCGTTCGTCTCCGACAGCGACCCGCCGAACACCGTGAAATCCTGCGCGAACACGTAGACCAGGCGCCCGTGGACTTGGCCATACCCCGTGATAAATCCGTCCCCGTCAATCACCTGGTCTTCCATTCCGAAATCGCGGCACCGGTGGCGAACCAGTTTGTCCAGTTCCTCGAAAGTGTCTTCGTCCAGAAGAAGTTCGATGCGCTCCCGCGCGGAGAGTTTGCCCTCATCGTGCTGCCGCTTGCGGCGCTCCTCTCCGCCCCCCGCCTCCGCATTCGCGTGGCGGAGCCTCAACTCTTCCAGACGGTTCATGGCCATAAGAGACAAAGGTACCAAACGGTACCATGGGTCTGAGTATGATACACGCCATCGTGGGAACGGCCGGGCATATCGATCACGGGAAAACAGCGCTCGTGCGCGCCCTCACAGGCATCGATACGGACCGGTTCGAGGAAGAAAAGCGCCGCGGCATCTCCATCGATCTCGGCTTCGCCCACCTGCAACTCACCGAAGGAATCGAGTGCGGCTTTGTCGACGTGCCGGGTCACGAACGATTCGTGCGCAACATGCTCGCCGGCGTGGGCGGCATCGACCTCGTTCTCCTCGTCATCGCCGCCGATGAGTCCATCAAGCCGCAGACGCGCGAACATTTCGACATTTGCCGCCTGCTCGGAATCTCCCGCGGCATCGTGGCGCTTACCAAGACCGACCTGGTGGACCCGGATATCCTCGAACTCGTGAAACTTGAAGTCGAGGAGTTCGTCGCCGGTTCGTTTCTCGAAGGCGCGCCAATGGTGGCGGTGAGCGCCGTCACCGGATCCGGCCTCGAGGAACTGAAGCGCGCTATTGCGGCAGTGGCGAAAACCATTCCTCCAAAGGACGCCACCCGCTATTTCCGCCTCCCTGTCGATCGCGCATTCTCGATGAAGGGTTTCGGAGCCGTCGTCACTGGCACTCTGCCCGCAGGCGCCGTCCGCGTCGAACAGGAGGTCGAGGTCCACCCCCTCGGCAGGCGTGTGCGCGTCCGCGGCATTCAAGTCCATGGAAATGCCGTCACTAAAGCCGTCGCCGGACAGCGGACCGCGGTGAACCTCAGCGGCGTCGAGCACGGCGAACTCCATCGCGGCATGGTGCTCTCCGAACCCGGGCGTTTCTCCACAACAATGCTCCTCGATTGTGTTGTGGACGTGCTCCCCTCCGCCAAACCCCTCAAACATCGCGCCCCCGTTCACTTCCACGCCGGCACGGCGGAGATGGAAGCCGAGGTGCGTCTGATCGAGGCGTCGAAGTTGGATCCGGGAACTCGCGGTTATGTGCGCATCGCCCTCCGCGAACCCGCCCTCCTGTTGCCCGGAGACCGTTTCATTCTGCGCAAGTTCTCCCCAGTCATAACCATTGCCGGAGGCATAGTCCTCGATCCCGCGCCGCCGCGCAAACTCGCCGGAGCCGCGCCCCGCCTCGCCACCCTCGAGCGCGGAACCCTCGCCGCCCGCGTCCATCTGCTGGTGAAAGAGTCCTCCCACGGACTGCCGCTCGACGCGCTGGTGGCGCGCACCGGCCTCGCCGCCGCTGAGTTGCTCAAAGCAATTCGCGAATCCGGATTGACGTGGGTCGAAGAGCAGCGCTGGGCCCTCGACAAGGACTGGCTGGCCTCTCGCCGCGCACGCATCCAATCAGCCCTGGCCGCCTTCCACAAACAAAATCCCCTCCTGCCGGGCATGTCGAAAGAAGACCTGCGCAGCCGCGAACTCGGCGAAGCCCCGCCATTTCTCCTCGACGTGGTGCTCAAATCCACGCCGGCCGCCGCCGCTGAAGGCGATCTCGTGCGCCTCACCTCCCACAGGCTCGCTCTCAAAGGCGACGAGGAACAGGCCCTCAAAAAAATCGAAGACGCCTTCGCCAACACCGGACTCGCCGTGCCCGGCGCACAGGAAGTGCTCCGGAACTGTGGCGTCGATGCCGCCCGCGCGCGCTCCCTCCTTCAGATCCTGCTGCGGGAAAAGCGCCTCATCAAGGTGGCCGACGACCTGTTATTCCATCCCTCCGCCATTGCCGCCATGCGCGGCATGCTGGCCGCAAGAAAAGGCGCCCGCTTCACGGTTCCCGAATTCAAAGACTGGACCGGCATCTCCCGCAAATACGCCATCCCGCTCCTCGAGTACCTCGATCGCGAACGTGTCACCCGCCGGGAAGGGGACGCCCGAGTGATATTGTGAAAAGTTACCCTATGAAACGACGCCGATTGCTTCAGTCCATGGCCGCGTTGCCTGCGCTGCCGGTGATTCCCGCCTCTGCGCAGTACTCCGCGTCTCAGCCCGCATCCTCCGAGATCCCGAAGTTGCAGGAAACCGCGCCCGATGCCGTCGCGAATGGCGTGCCCCGGTGCTTCTCCGCCGCCCAGTTGGCCGCTCTCCGCAAGTTGTCGGATATCGTCGCGCCGAAGATGGGGGAGCGCCCCGGCGCATTGGACGCCGGCGTGCCCGAGTTTCTCGACTTCCTCATCGGAGCCTCGGAATCCGAACGGCAGACGCTCTACCGCAATGGACTCGAGCGGCTGAACAGCGAAGCGCACACGCGATCCGGCAGGAACTTCGCCGCGCTCACTGCCGAGGAGGCGAAGCCGCTGCTTGCTCCGCTCACCCAACCCAGGACCTATGCCGGCCCTCCCGACCCGTACGCACGCTTCTTGTTCGATGCCAGGGACGATATTATCCAGGCCACAGTCAGTTCGCGCGAATACGGGCGCGCCATGTCGCGCCGCGTGCGCTCGGCCGGCGGCATGAATCTCTACTGGCTCCCGCTCGATTGAGGAAATCCACATGACGCAGAACTACGACGTACTCATCATCGGATCGGGAGCCGGCGGCGGCATGGCCGCCTGGGTGCTCGCGCGAGGGGGCGCGAAGTGCCTCATGCTGGACGCCGGACCGGCGTTCGATTACGACCGCCAGCGCGTTCTCAAGGCCGTCTACGACCTGCCCTACCGGGGGTTCGGCAAGCCCGGCCGCTTTCCTCACGTCACACAGGCTTCCGAGTTCAATGCCAACATCTGGGCCGACGAGAAACAGAATCCCTACACCTACGATCCAGGCGACCCCTACTTTTGGGTCCGCATCCGCGCCATCGGCGGCAAGACGCTCCTGTGGGGTCGTCAATCCTGGCGTCTGAGCGACTACGAATTTAAGTGCAAAGAGCATGACGGGTTCGGCGATAACTGGCCCATTCGCTACTCCGATCTTGCTCCTTACTACGATCGCGTCGAGCCGATGTTCAAGGTCTCGGGCCGCAAGGAAGGCCTGCCGCAACTGCCCGACGGCATCTACATCCCCGACGAATCGCGCGATTCGTTATGTGTGCAGCGCTTTGCCGCGGCCTGCGGGAAGCGCAATATCCCCGTCACCAAGATGCGGCGGGCTACCGGAACTCTGGCGAGTTCCGCCAACGTGCTGCTGCCCGAGGCTCTCGAATCCGGCAACCTCACCCTCACGCCCAATGCCGTCGTGCGCGAAATCACCATCGATCCGAACACCGGCCTCGCCAATGGCGCGCTGTTTCTTGACCGCCGCTCGAAGCGGGAATACCACGCCAAGGCAGGCCTCGTCGTGGTGGCCGCTTCATGCATCGAGAGCACGCGGCTGCTGCTCAACTCGAAATCGCGGCGCTTCCCCAACGGCCTCGGCAACTCGAGCGGTGTCCTCGGCCGCTACCTGTTCGATCAGTTCTACGTCAAGAGCGGCGTGCTCGCCGTCGTCCCCGAGGCGCGCGGCGGCAAGGGAGGGCGCGGCCTCATGGGCGGAGGCGGCTACGTGCCTCGCTTCCGCAACCTCGACACAAAAGAGAAGGGATTCCTCCGCGGCTACGCCTACGATTTCGGCAGCGGCTTCACCCCCGCCGCGAAATACTTTCCCGCCTACGGCGAGGAATTGCAGAAACAGCTCAACGACCATGCAGGAACCGGATTCTCCATCACCACCATGGGCGAAGCCCTCCCGCGCAAGGAGAACTTCGTCCGCATTAACCCTGAAGTGAAAGATGAGTGGGGCATCCCCGCGGCCCACATCACGCAGAAGTACTCGGATAACGAACACGCCATGGCGAGGGATGCCATGGAAACCGGCATCGGGTTGTGCAGGGATGCGGGCTTTGAGGTCATCGCCTCGCACGCGCAAATGGCCCCCCCCGGCGAAAGCATCCACGAACTCGGAACCTGCCGCATGGGTGACAACCCGAAGACCAGCGTCCTCAATGCGCACAATCAGAGCCACGATGTGAAGAATCTCTTCGTCGTCGACGGCGGCAGTTTTGTCTCCTGCGGAGTGCAGAACCCCACGCTGACCATCCTCGCCCTCTCCATGCGCGCGGGCGAGTACATCCTGGAGCAGAAGAAAAAGGGATCTCTGTGATGCTGGCCTTACTTCTATTTTTCTTTGCGGACCACGCCCCGCCGCCCGTGCAGCCCATTGCTTATAGCCACAAACTGCACGCCGGCACGCTCGGTCTGGCATGCAAGACCTGTCACACCAATCCTGACCCCGGCGAACTGATGGGCTTCCCCGCCACCGGCGTCTGTATGACCTGTCATCAGACCGTCAAGAAGGACTCGCCGCAGATTCAGAAACTCGCCGCTTTCCACGAGCACAAACAGCCCGTCCCATGGAAGCGCGTCTACCAGATTCCCAGCTTTGTCTACTTCTCGCACAGGACCCACCTTGAATCCGGAACTGCCTGCGAAACGTGCCATGGACCCGTAAAGGAACGCGACGCGCTTTGGCGCGAAAAGATACTCTCCATGGGTAACTGCATGGAGTGCCATCAGAAAACGCACGCCCTCAACGACTGCGACACCTGCCACGAGCCCCGCTGACCGCGCGTCTCCCGTGCCGGGAACCTCCATGCGAAGCCTGGCTCCGCTTTCCCCCGGCAGGTAAAATCCACAGAATCCTGTAAAAATGCCATGTCCCATCACCACCCGTCGAGGACCGTAAACGTTTGATTGCCCATGCGTGGCGCGCATTTGGAACGTTATCTGCAAAGACTATGCATAGTACTGCGCCGCGCGGCGCACATGGAATCCACCTAACCGGCCGAAAGGAGCGTGCTCAATGAAGATATTCCCCATTGCCGTTTTTTGCTGCGGCTGGATTGTTCCCGCGGGCGCACAGATAGTCTCCGTTGGCGTCAAAGGCGGTGTTCCCATTACTGACGCATTGGAAACGTTCCGCGGCAACAGTGCCGGTTACGTCACTCATACAAAGCGCTACACCGTCGGCCCGACCTTCGAGTTGCATCTTCCGGCAAGGTTCTCCATCGAAATGGACGCGCTCTATCAGCGGCTTGGGTTCGATTGCAGCAGCGCCGCGCCGCCTGTCCTTTCATCCACCACCCGTGCCAACTCCTGGGAGTTCCCCATTTTGGGCAAGTTCGAACTTCTGCCCGGCCCGATCAGGCCGTTTCTGGATGCCGGCGTGTCCATCCGGAATATCAGCGGCATCCATCAGGTGCGCGAAGTGGTGCAGGGCGCCACCCTGAACCGTGTCGAGATCAGCAATCCGCCGGAATTCAACAAAGCCACCGATGTTGGATCTGCTTTTGGCGCGGGCATCGCCTTCAAGGCCGGCCCAGTCCGCATCTCCCCTGAGTTCCGGTACACGCGGTGGGACGGGGAAAACCTCCGCGACCCGGTCGGAGCCCTGCTCCGTACAAACCGCGATCAGGGCGACTTTCTCCTCGGCCTCACATTCTGACTGGCTCAGCTTCGCGGCATGAGTGATTACTTACTTCAAGCCGTAACAGGCGAGAGTATCTTCATTCCGCACATATAACTTACCATCCGACAGCGCCGGATAGGATCGGATTACCGCCGGCAGCAAGGCATGCTTGCTCTCCACGCGGAATTGCTTTGGATCCGCCTTCGCCACGAGCAGTTCGCCGCTCTCCTTCAACACCAGCAGCGTATCTCCGGCGACTGTCACCGTTCCCGCGCGCAGTCCGTCAACGCTCCATTGCACTTTGCCCGTCTTCAATTCGACGCAACGTAGCTGCTGTCCTTCCTCCTGCCGGCCGTGAAAGCCGTAAAGATAGCCGTTGAAATAGACGCTCGTCGAGTAATGGTTCGACAGCACGTCATCGCTCGACCAGAGTTTCCGGTATTCGGTTCCCCTCACTTCCAGAGCGATGGCCCCCGTGCCGTAACTGGCCGAAAGGAACAGAACGTCGCCCGCCGCCACTGGCGTCGCCGCGTTCACCGATGCCTGGAAGCGCGCGCGCCAAGGCATCTGGCGCCGCACTTTCCCCGTGGCCGGATCGGCATCCACCAGCCCTGCGCGTGTGAGAAACAGCGCCCGTTTCAGCCCCCCAATCGTTGCCACCAAAGGCGATGAATAGCTCGCCTCATCGTCCGTGGCCGTCCAGAGAACTTTGCCGGTGTTCTTGTCAAACGCCACAATCCCGGCGCCCGGTCCCCCAACGTTCAACATCAGGGTATTGCCGTCGATCACGGGCGAACAGGCGGCGCCGAAATAGCCTTTGCGCACATGGAATTTCTCTTGCGTATTCTCGCTCCAGACCTTCTTGCCCGTATCGAGCAGGACGCAGTGAAGCGCGCCTTCCGCTCCGAAAGTGTAGACCCGCCCGGAATCCACCAGTGGAGCCGCGCGTGGCCCTTCATCGAACCCGAAGTCATCGCGGTAGGCCGTGGGATAGGAGTAGCTCCAGATCTTGGCCCCCGTACCCGGATTCCAGGCCTCCACCACCTCGTGACTCCCTTGCCGCATGAAGACGATCAGTTTGCCCTGCGCCACCACCGGCGCGCTGAACCCCTGGCCCACGGGCTTCTTCCACACAAGTCCATCCGGAATGCGCCCCGGGCCGTTGTAAACACCGTTGCGGTTGGCGCCAAGCAGGCCGGGCCAATCCTGCGCCCCCGCAATGGTCGCGGCGCGGCATACAATCAGGAGCATGAGAATTGCCTTCTCGCTTCTGCTGGCCGCCGCTTCCCTCGCCGCGCAAGATGGATTCCACCCCTTGTTCAATGGCCGGAACCTGGACGAATGGATCGTCGACACCCCCGGGTTGTGGCGCGTGGAAAACGGGGTGATCATCGGCAAATCTCCAGGCCTCAAGTACAATGATTTTCTCCGTACCAGGAAAGAGTATAGGAATTTCGTGCTGAAAGTCACCTTTCGCCTGACGGGAGACGCAAACAAATCCAACTCGGGCGTGCAGTTCCGCAGCAAGCCGCTGGAAGGCTCGCACGAAGTCATCGGTTATCAGGCGGACATGGGCCAGCAATACTGGGGTTGCCTCTACGATGAGTCGCGGCGCAAGAAAGTGCTTGTGCAGGCGAGCCCGCAAGCGTTGGCTACACTCCGGAAGAGCGGCTGGAACCAGTACGTCATCACGTCCGATGGCAACCGCATCACCCTCGAATTGAACGGCGTGAAATCCGCCGAGTGGGTGGAGACCGAGCCGAACATTGCCGCTTCCGGTTTCATCGCGCTCCAGTTACACGCCGGCCCGCCATTCCAGATGGAATTCAGAAATCTCATGATCCGCGAACTGAGGTGATCCGATCCTGGCGCTGCTCAAGTGAAAAATGTTGGGAACCTGCACGGGATAGCTCCGTATATGCATTCATGACCAGCTTCCTCCAAGACCTGCGCTTCGCCCTGCGAACGATGGCGCGGAGTCCTCTGTTCTCCACAGTGGCAATCCTGTCACTGGCTCTGGGAATCGGGGCCAATACGGCGATCTTCACTTTGATGGACCAGTTGATGCTGCGGCAACTGCCGGTGAAAGATCCCGGGCAACTGGTAATGCTCTATCAGAAAGGCGCCAACAACGGAAGCAACATGGGGGACCGGATGCAATCCTACCCCATTTACCAGGACTGGCAGAAGAAGGCAGAGCCCCTCGCGGAAGTCCTCTGCCGCAGACTTGTGCCGACATCGGTCAGCGCGGGCAATAAAACCGAGCGCGTGGATGCCGAACTGGTCTCCGGAAACTACTTCACCATGCTTGGCGTGAAAGCGGCTGCCGGGCGGGTCTTCAACTCCCGGGAAGATGATCAGGTCTACCAGGGCCATCCCGTCGTTGTGTTGAGCTACGACTACTGGAGAAACCGCTTTGCCGCCGACCCGAAAATAGTGGGTACGAAGATTCTGGTCAACAACTATCCGATGACGGTGGCAGGTGTGTCCGAGGCCGGATTTGCCGGCCTCGATCCGGCGCAGTCCCCCCAAATCCGCGTGCCGGTTCTCATGAAGCCCGCAATGGTCCCGGAGTGGGAGTGGCTCCACATGGATGACCGCAGGACGAGGTGGGTCCAGGTATTCGCGAGACTGAAGCCGGGATACACGGCGGAATCGGTTGCCGCTCCATTACAGGTGTTGTATCAGCAGATCCGCCGTTATGAGATGACACTCCCCGCCGCCGGCAAGTGGTCGGCCTACGAAAGAGAGCAGTTCATGCGCGGCACAATCGTGGTCGAGAAAGCGGCAACGGGGTATTCCAGCCTGCGAAACGATTTCTCAACGGCGCTCATCGTGCTCATGTGCATGGTGGGGCTGGTGCTGCTGATTGCCTGCGCCAATGTCGCGAATCTGCTGATCGCGCGGGCCTTCTCCAGGCAAAAGGAGATTGCCGTACGGCTCTCCATTGGCGCCTCGCGCGGGCAACTCGTGCGGCAGTTGCTCGTCGAGAGCCTGTCGCTTTCG
>JADLBG010000653.1 GCA_020847895.1 Bryobacterales bacterium | reverse complement strand
GCGTGCGCACGAAACTCGTCTGGATGCCGAGAAAGGCTTCCATCACCGCTTTGGTGTTGATGATCGTCAGCGCCACTCCCGCGCTCATGAGGGCCGGCAGAAAGAAGAAAGCGCGCTTCCAGCTATCAGGATAGAGCTCCCGCTGCGCAATGACATAAAAGGCCGATATGGACCAGAACGAGGCAATGACAAGCGGGAAATCGATGAACAGCATTTCCGTCCAGCCGATGTAGAAGCGCACAATCATCACGGGAAGCATCAGGACCGTGACGGCGATCATCAGCGGGTAGGAAATATTCGGGGTAAGGTGGCAGAACGCTTCGGCTTTGACCCGGAAGGGGATGTCGGACTTGAGGATTCTCGCCAGCAGTTTGATGGCTACCTGCATCAGGCCTTTCGCCCAGCGCGATTGCTGCACCTGAAACGCGTGCGTCTCCTCGGGAAGCTCCGAGGGGCATTCCACCGCCGGCACATACACGAACCGGTAGCCTTTGAGCTGAGCACGATAGCTGAGGTCGCTGTCTTCGGTCAGCGTGTCATGTTCCCATCCGCCCGCGTCGAGAATCATCTGCCGGCGGAGAATTCCCGCGGTGCCGTTGAAGTTGAAGAACGACCCGCTTCCGTAACGCGATCCATGTTCCAGCACAAAGTGGCCATCGAGGAGCATTGCCTGAACCTCGGTCAGCAGGTTGCTGTGGCGGTTGAGATAGGTCCAGCGCGTTTGCACCATGCCCACCTCCGGGTTTGTGAAGTGGTGAATGGTGCGTATCAGGAAGTCTTTCGGCGGGATGAAATCCGCGTCGAAGACCGCGAAGAACTCGCCGGAAGCCTGCTCCATGCCTTCCTGGAGCGCGCCCGCTTTGAACCCGTGGCGGTTGGTGCGGTGAATGTAGACAATGGGATGCCCCATGGCCCGGCATTCGTTCACCAGCCGTTCCGTAAAGGGATGGGTTTCGTCCGTCGAGTCGTCCAGCACCTGAATCTCGAGCAGTTCCTTCGGATACTCCATCTGGGTGACGGTTTCGATGAGCCGTTCCACCACGAATCGCTCGTTGTAAAGAGGCAATTGGATGGTGACGCGAGGAAGCTGGGCGAACCTGGCCGCGGGCGGTTGATTCAGCTTTCCTTTGTATTTGAAGTACTCGCGGATGACGAAGTAACGGTGGAGCCCGTAAATCGAAAGAATGATGAGGACCGTGAAGTAGGGAATCAGGAGCGCGTAATCGAACCAGTCGAGGCTGTGGAGGCCGGCGAAGGTGTCGTCGAACAGCGTCCGCTGCACGCGCGTGAAGGTCGAAGCTGCAGTTAACAGGGCGAAAGGAAGTGGGACTGGTACCATAGGGCTTGCTCTCGGCTAGCAGGAAATTGCCATGACAGCGGCTCGACTGAGTCTACTCGTCCCGGCGCTCGTCCTGGAGTCAGCGCTCATTGGGCTTGCGGTGCTCGGGCCATTGCGGGATCGTGTGGTCGAGACCATTGCCGTCCTCATCGGAACATCCGCAGTATACCTCATTTCCACCGCGTTGATTCTGAAGGGTTCTCAATGTGATGGAAGGCAGAGCCGAAGACGGTTGGCCGGGATTCTCGCGTTCGCGTTGCTCTTCCGCTTGACGGCCTGGACCATCGAACCGGCCTTCTCGGATGATCTCAACCGCTATCGCTGGGAGGCCCGCGTGGCCATCGCGGGCGGCAGCCCCTATGAAGCCACTCCGAGCGACCCGGCATGGGCAGCCCTGCGGGATGAAACCTACAGCCGGACTCCGGGGCTTGAATTCCGGGCGGTTTACGGCCCATTCACCGAGACGGTGTACCGTTGGGCATACCAGGGGATTACGGCATCGGGAATCACGGCAGCCGGGCAACAGGTTTTCTGGCTGAAAGCGGTCTCGGCGCTTTTTGAACTGGGCGTGCTGGCAGGTTTGTATCAATTGCTGCTGGCCGGCCGTGTGCCCGCCGCCCGAATCCTCGTCTACGCCTGGTGTCCGCTACCGGTGTTCGAGTTCTGGGCCAACGGACACAACGACACGCTGCTGCTCTGCCCGCTGGTTTGGGCGCTCTGGGCGGGGGTGAAAGAACGCTGGACGCTCGCGTTCGCATTGCTGGGGGTGGCCATCGCCGCGAAGGTCTGGCCGCTGGCCTTGGTCCCGCTGTTCCTCGGGTGGGGCGCTCGGGGCCCGCTGCGCTCGAAGCAAAGCCTCATCATGCTCCCTGTAGTAGGGTTGTTCCTCGCTCCCTATGGGACCGGACTGATCCGCAACGGGCCGTTCCTGAGCGGGTTTCTCGGCGGATGGCGCAACAATGACAGCCTCTACGGGGTGCTCCTGTGGCTGTGGGGCGGCCAGTACGCGGCCAAGTACAGCGCCTTCGCCATCGTCGCCGCGGCGGCAGTGTGGGTAACGGTGCGAAGGTGGAGCCTCACCAGAGGATCGCTGGCGGTGATTGTTACGATGCTCCTGGTATCGGCGAATTGCCATCCCTGGTATCTGAGTTGGATGCTGATTCTCCTGCCCTTGCACCCTTCCCTCGGGCTGCTGTTGTGGGAGGCTCTGGTTCCGTTGGCCTATCAAGCCCTGCCGGCTTGGGAGATTCTGGGCGAGTGGAACGGATCGGCGCCGCTGCGCTGGCTGACATACGGTCCGGTGTTCGCCGTCCTCGCCTGGGAAGCGGCCGCCCGCCGGCGCGCCGCGCAAAAACCCGCCCCGGCGTGATGGAATCACGAGGCGTTTTCCGCGTTCTTTGTTTGAGCGCGATGACGAGACTTAACTGACAGCTTGACTTGGAGGAGACGCTCCTGGTGCGTGGGGCGGGGTTGGAGGAAATCCCGTTCCACGCTTTTTTTGTGCCCGACAAGAATCGCAGAAAATGTTTTAAAGAAATGATGGGATTCGCGGCTCAAAAGCGCATTCATAGATGAGGGAGCAAACGAGAGGCGGAAACGGAAAGACACGCCGGAGGAGAAAAGGATCAATAAATCAGAAATAAGATCCTCCGCGAACCAGTCGGACACCAGGTCATCGGAGGAGTGGCGGAGGCCCAAGGCCGGTTTGCCGCCACACGGCTTGCCGCCACACCACAGGCTGAGGAGCACATCAAACAGAATCGGAGGTTGTGGGGCAACTCCCGCCCGACGCGGGTGCTGCCCCACACGTTTTTCCGCGCCCGTTTAGCCCGTGCAGCTACAATAGAGTGGAGTTTCTAGAGCAAATGGACAGGCACCTGAGGATGATCGGCGTCCTGAATGTGGGGTTGGGAATCCTCGGGATCCTTGTGTCCATTCTGCTGCTGATCGTTTTCCGCGGCCCCAGCGGAATCCTCCTCATCAATGCCCGCATCGGCGGGTCCGCAACCACGATGGAAGGCTTTGTCACCATGTGCGTCATGGTCTACCTGCTGATCATGGCCGGCCCGTTGATCGCTGTTGGGTACGGCCTCATGAATTATCAGGAGTGGGCGCGCAATCTGGGGATGATTCTATCCATCTTCACGCTGGTCCATTTTCCTCTGGGCACAGTGGTGGCGATTTACAGCTTGTGGGTGTTGACATCCTTCGAAGTGGAGCCCCTATTCAAGGCGCCCCCGGGACCACCGCGGGATTATCATCATCAGCTTTAGAAATTCGAGGAGCCGGGAGTCTCTTTGATCCCGTGCCGACGCAACAACTCCACTCCCCGCCCCTCCCCATGCGCTTCCGCCGCCCGCGCATGACGCCATGCCGCCGCATAGTCCCCGCGCACCCCGTACACCTCCACCAGCGCCGCGTGCGCCGCGGCATACCCTTCATCCAACCGAACCGCATGCAGCAGCAGCGCCAATCCCTCATCCTCCTTGTACTGCATCCGCCGCAATTGCCCTAATGCGTAATAAGGGGCCGGATTCTCCGGCTCGCGCGCGATCCGCTCCATCTGCTCGGCTTCCGTCTTCAACGTCTCGTGCTCGAGCGCGAAGTCGATCAACTCCCGCCACATCCCCATAACCGCCTACTTTCCCGCCAGAATCAGCCGCACGTCCATCACATTCGTGTTCGTCGGCCCCGTGCGGATCAGATCCCCCAGCGCGTCAAAAAACGCATACGAGTTGTTCTCTGCCAGATACATCGCGGGATCCAGCCCCAACTCTCGTGCCCGCCCCGCCGTCGCGCCGTCCGCCAGCGCCCCCGCCGCGTCCGTCGGCCCGTCCGTGCCGTCCGTCCCCGCGCTCAACAGCAGCGTGTTCGCCATCCCCGCAATGTCGATGGCCGCCGCCAGCGCGAACTCCTGGCTCCGTCCGCCCTTGCCCTGCCCGCGCAGCGTCACCGTCGTCTCACCCCCCGAAATCACGCATGCCGGAGGGCGCAGCGGCTGGCCCGAACTGTGTATCTCCCGCGCGATCGACGCGTGCACTCCCGCCACATCCCGCGTCTCGCCCTGAATGGTCGTCGACAGCACCAGCGTGTGATAGCCAAGTTCCTTCGCCTTCGCCTTGGCCGCATCCACCGCCAGCCGGTTGCTGCCCACAATCAGGTTCTGCGTGCGCTCCAAACCTGGATCGCCCGGCTTCGGCGTCTCGACGATCTCGCCCGCCGCCCCTTTCTCCAGCCGCTCGCGCACACTCGCCGGTACCTTCTCCCTGATCTTGTATTTGTCGAGAACCCCTAACGAGGACGAAAACGTGGAAACGTCCGCTGCCGTCGGCCCGCTCCCGATCACGTCCGGATTGTCCCCGATCACATCGGAAAGAATCAGCGTCAACACCGCCGCCGGCGACGCCAGCCGCGCCAGTTGCCCCCCTTTTACCGTCGAAAGATGCTTCCGCACGGCGTTCATCTCATGGATGTTCGCTCCGCACGCCAGCATCAGCCGCGTCGTCTCCTGCTTCTCACCCAGCGTGACCGGCTCCGCGGGAGCCGGCAGCAATGCGGACGCTCCCCCGCTGATCAGGCAGATCACCATGTCCCGCTCCCCCGCCCCGGCCGCGATCTCCGCGATCCGCCGCGATCCCCTCACTCCCGCTTCGTCCGGCACCGGATGCCCGCACTCGTTCAACTCGATCCTTCTCAGCTTGGCCGTATGCCCGTACTTCACGTTCACCAAACCGCTGTGAATCCGCTTCCCCAGCAGTTTCTCCACCGCCGCCGCCATCGCCGCGCTCGCCTTCCCCGCCCCGATCACGAACACGCGATCCACGCGGGAAAGCGGATAGCGCTTGCCGCCGGCGATCAGCGCGTCATCCTTCACCCGCACGTGCCGCAGCACGGCCTCTCGCGGATCCGCCGCCTCCAGCGCCGCCCGCAGGATCGCCCGCGCGTCTTTTCTGAGTTGCTTTTCCACCGGCATTTCTTCTCCAGAGAAGATTTGTCAACATTGTTTGAAATCAGAGACGCGCGGCCACCGCGCCGGAACGCTATGCCGCACGGTCAGTGCTCAAACAACCCTTGGAGTTTCAGGATCTCACGAACCGTCTCCATTGGGTCATCGCCGGTGATGGCGACACGATGGTCCGCCAGCGCATACGCCGCCTGGCGCGCGGCGAACAGTTTCCGGAATCCTTCCGCGTCACGCGCCAGCGGCCGGTGCGTGAAGCCCTCCACCCGCCGCTCGATCCGCTCGAACGGACAGTCGAGCCATATCGCCACCCCGCTCGCCGCGACCAGTTCGCGGTTCGCAGCCTGCACATACGCGCCCCCGCCGAGCGACACCACCAGCGGCCGCGATGCGCGGATCTGCTCCACCCGCGCTTCCAGGCATTCGCTCTCAATCCTCCGGAACTCCGCTTCGCCCCGCTCCTCGAAAATCCGGCTGATCGCCGCCTGCTCCCGGGCCTCGATGTCGTCATCCAGATCAGCGAATGTCCACCCGAGTTCCTCCGCCAGCAGCCGCCCGATCGTCGTCTTGCCGCTGCCCATGAACCCCACCAGAAACAGCCCCGGAGTGCGTTTCAACCGCGGGTTCATGACGCCAGTCCGCGCCGGTACATCTCCTCGAGCCGCCTGTCGATCCAACCGGGAAACAGCCGCTCCAGCGCAATGAACGCCCATCCCGCCCGCGGCGTCACCACCGTGCGCGCATTCTTCTCCACCCCCCGCGCGATCGCCTCGGCGCACTCCTCCGGCCGGATGCGGAATAAGTTCGAGTCGGGCACGTTCGCTGGAGCTCTGCCAAGCAGCATATGATCCTGGAACTTCGTCGACACATACCCCGGACACACGGTCATCGCGTGAATCCCGTCCCGCCGCAACTCCATGCGCAGCCCGTCCGTCAGCGAGCCCAGCGCATACTTCGACGCCGAATACAGCGTCAGCCACGGAAGCGTCACTTTCCCTGCAATCGAGCTCACGTTCACAATGCACCCGCCCCCCTGCCGCTGCATATGGGGAACCACCCTCTGAATCATGCCCAGCGCCCCAAAGAAATTGAGATCATACATCCGCCGCACCGCATCCATTGGAGCCTGCCATGCCGGCGCGTACAGTCCCGCTCCCGCGCTGTTAATCAGAATATCGATCCGCCCATACCGGTCGAGCGTCGCGTCCACAGCCATTCGCCGGTCGTCGTCCGCCGTTACGTCGCCGGCAATCACCAGCCCTTTCCCTGCCGCCACGGTCTCCAGATTGGTCCGGTTGCGCGCCATCAGCGCCAGCGAGGCCCCGCGCTCCCGGAAGCGCGCCGCGCACGCCGCCCCGATCCCCTCGGACGCGCCCGTAATCAAGACAACTTTTCCTTGAATGTCCATCCGCCGCCGGTGAGCCATAATGGTACCATGCGCGAGGATCTGCTGCCCCTCTTTCCCCTCCCGCTGGTCCTCTTTCCGCGCACCCCCCTTCCTCTCCATATCTTCGAGGAGCGGTACAAGGAAATGGTCGGCGAGGCCATCGAAGACGATTCCGAATTCGGCATCGTGCTCGCCCGCGATCAGGGCATTGTCAACATGGGCTGCACCGCTTCCGTCGATCATGTTGTAAATCGCTACGAGGACGGACGTTTGGACATTCTCACCGTCGGCCGGCGCCGCTTCGAGGTGTTCGAACTGGTCGACGGCAAGTCTTACACTCAGGGCCGTATCCGCTGCTTCGACGACGACGATCGCGCCTCGCTTCCCCTCGAGTTGAAACAGCGCGCAGTGGAAGCCTACACCCTCGCCCGCAAAGCCACCGGCCAGGAGCCCGGCGCGGAACCCTCCTGGGCCGATCCCCAATTGAGCTTTCAACTCGCCCAGATCGTCGAGGATGTCGACTTCCGCCAGCAGCTTCTCGCCATTCGCAGCGAGGCGGAACGCCTCAAACGCCTCGCCGATTACTTCCCCGTCCATGTCGTCCGCTACCGGCACTCCGAACAGATTCGCGCCGTTGCCCCGCGCAACGGCCACAGCAAGCACATCCCCATCGGCAGTTGACCGCATGCGCCAACATCTGCTGATCGACGCCGACGACACTCTCTGGGAAAACAATATCTATTTCGAGCGCGCCTTTGAGGAGTTCTGCGCCTTCCTTGACCATTCCGCCCTCACCCCGCCGGAAATCCGCGCCGCGCTCGATGAAATCGAGATGGTGAACATCCGTACTCACGGCTACGGAGCCGCCAACTTCGGCCGCAACATGGCCCAGTGCTACCTCAAGCTCGTCGAGAGGCCCGTTCGCGACGGCGATACCGGGCACATCGCCGGAATCGCCCGCCGCATCAACCATCACCCCCTCGAGATCATCGGCGGCGTCCCGGAAACCCTCCATTACCTTTCCCGCCGTCACGACCTCATCCTGCTCACCAAGGGCGATCGCGAGGAACAGAGCGCGAAGATTGAACAATCGGGGCTGGGAGTCTTTTTCCGGCAGACGGTCATCGTCCGCGAGAAGGACCCCGATGCCTACCGCGGCGTCGTCGTCGAGCATGAGTTGGCCGGCGAGGTCTGCTGGATGGTGGGCAACTCGCCCAAGTCCGACATCAACCCCGCCCTCGAGGCCGGCATCGGAGCCGTCTACGTCCCCCATGCGCGTACATGGCACCTGGAGCACGAGGAGATCCGGGAAGGGGACCGGCTTCTGGTAGTCGAGCGATTCGAGGACCTCACGAAATTTTTTTAGCAGATTCTCACACTTTCCCCGAACCCGCCGATGAGAGCGACAGTCGGAGTAGGGATCATGGTTACCCATAACCCCCTCCACGGATCCGGACGGGCGGGTTTCCCGCATCCGGCTCTTGCCTTAGGTGACGACGCCCATGCGGCGCAGGGGATAGTCATGGTAGATGCG
>JADLBG010000652.1 GCA_020847895.1 Bryobacterales bacterium | reverse complement strand
CCCATCACGTTCGCGTGGGCGCAGACGGGAGGCCCGGCGGTTTCGCTGTCCGGCGCCAACACGGCGAAGGCGACGTTTAACGCGGGTGACGGGCAGCGCTACACGTTCCGCCTGACGGTGACCGACGACAAGGGCGCCTCGGCGGTAGCCAGGGTGACCATCGCCACGCAGAGCGCGCCGCAAGTGCGTATCCTACGCTTCCTCTCCAATCCGCAAGTGATCAAGGCGGGCGAACAGGCGACACTCACCTGGGCTGTGGACAACGCCGAGGAAGTCACCATTGACGGCATCGGCAAGGTTGATCCGCGCAGCGGTTCGACCAGCGTTTCGCCGGACCAGACCACCACTTACAAGTTGACCGCCAAGAACAGGGTCAGCGAAGTGAGTGAAACGGTGACGGTATCGGTGCAGCGCGCCGACCCGCGCATCATCTTCTTCCAGGCTTCGCCGATGACTCTGTCTTCGGGCCAGTCGACGACACTGAGCTGGCAGACGGAGAACGCGGACCAGGTGGAGATCAGCGGCATTGGCGCGGTGGCGCAGGGCGGGTCGCAAGTGGTGACACCCACTGCTTCCACCAGCTACGTGCTCACGGCGCGCAACCGCTTCGGCCAGACGACGGCGCAGGTTGCCGTGTCGGTGAATCCGCCTCCGATGCCGCGCATCGTGCGCTTCACCGCGGCTCCCGCGGAGATTGTCGCGGGTGAAACGTCATCGCTCGTGTGGCAGGTGGAGAACGCGACCAGCGTCTCCATCACGGCTCTCGGCGATCAGCCGTTGACCGGATCGGCCAATGTGACGCCAACCGCCACTACCACGTACACCATCACCGCCAAGAACGCAGCAGGCACGGTTACCGCGGAAGCGACAGTGACCGTATTCCCGGCGGTGCGCATCCTCAGCTTCGCGGCGAATCCGCCGGTCTCTCCGAGTCCCGGATCGCCGGTTGTGCTGTCGTGGACGACGGAAGGGGCAACCTCCGTCTCGATCGATGGAATCGGAACCGTGCTCGCCAACGGCAACGTCACGGTCAACCCGAGAGTGGACACCACCTACACCATCCGCGCATTCGGACGCCGCAATTCGACGCTTGCGAGCGTGGACGTGAAGGTGACTCCGGGCGCCGGCGGCGGTCCCGTGGCTGACGCAGGTCCGAACCAGGTCACCACCAACAACGAAGTCAAGCTGGACGGTTCGAAGTCGATCAGTCCGGACGGTCTCGTGATTGGGTTCTCCTGGCGCGCTCTCGGCCGGCAGCCGCAATTGATGCTCGGCGCTGATACGGCTACGCCCACGGTGCGCTTCGCGCCGCTCGCCTTCGGTGAGTACAACTTCGAACTCACCGTAACGGATTCGCGGGGCAGGTTCGCCAAGGCCACCACGAAGGTGTTCTTCGGAGCGTATTAACGCTACTCGCTTGATAGACGAGGGCCGCTTGCCGGTGAGGCACGCGGCCCTTGCTGCATTCGCGTGGTGCATCGCGGCCTCGATGGCTGCTAGACTGCTTGGTTCGAATCGCATTCATGAGAAAAATGCACGTGAAATTCTCATTCCTCATACTGTTGTGCGGGTTGCCGTCCGCGCAGGCGCAGCCCCAGGTAACGATTGCGACGAATCCGCCGGGAATTCAAATCATCGTCGACGGCACATCCTATCTGTCTCCGCGCGTTTTTTCCTGGGAAGCGAATTCCACGCACACCATCGGGGCCGTTTCCTCGCTCACCGCGTCGGGAGTGCGGCAGACGTTTCAATCCTGGAGCGACGGCGGGCCACAGACGCATGCCGTCACCATCGGAGCCGGCAATGCCACGTATACCGCGACGTTCGCGCTGTTCTACCTGCTGACCGCGAGCACAAGCCCAACGGGAGTGGGCAGCGTCAGCGCCACGCCGGATTCGCCGGACGGCTTCTACCCTCCCGGGTCGGTGGTTCAACTGCTGGCCTTGGCTCCGGCGGGTTATACCTTCAGCTCATGGAGTGGGGACGCCTTCGGAATGAATCTGGGTTTTTCTCTCGTGATGTCGGCGCCCCGCGGTGTGACAGCAATTTTTGCCTCCCTGCTTTCTCCGGTGACCATTCAAACCTCGCCGCCCGGCTTGACGATTGCGGTGGACGGATTCAGCTACACCGCTCCGAAGACATTCCAGTGGGTATCGGAGAGCTCGCATACCATCTCGGCGGTGACGCAAGGCGGGGGGGCCACCCGCTACGCTTTCACTACCTGGAGCGACGGAGGAGCGGTCTCCCATACCGTGGTGGCTCCCTCCACGGCCGCAACCTACACAGCGGCATTTCGCACACAGTATAAGCTGACGACGGGCGTCAGCGCCGGGGCGGGCGCTGTTTCCGCAAGTCCGGACGCCGCGGATGGTTTCTACGATGCCGGTTCGGTGGCGCAGTTGACGCCGCAGCCCGCCGCCGGATTTCAACTCGCCGCCTGGGGAGGGGACGTGTCGGGGAACGCGAGTCCGCTGGCGGTGTACTTGACGGCTCCGCGCAATGTGAGCGCCGCGTTCGGCCCGGCATCACCCTGCGCGTACTCTCTGGGGAACTCTACCACCTCGGTGAGTCCATCCGGCGATATTCGCGCGGTCAACGTAATTGCCGGAACGGGGTGCGCCTGGCAGGCGGCTTCGAACGCCTCCTGGGTCAGCGTTGTCTCGGGTGTATCGGGGGCCGGGAACGGAATTGTGCGGTTGCGAATTGAACCCAATCCGAACGGGGCTCCGCGCGCCGCTACCATCACCCTGGCGGGTGTTCCCTACACCATCAACCAGCCGGGAGCGGGCTGTCAGGTGAGCCTCACGGGACCCAATCAGACTCTGCCTGCGGCGGCGGCGGTGAATCAGCTCAACATTACCGCCAATTCCGGTTGCCAGTGGACCGCCTCCGTTGCGCCGGCATGGGTTACGCTTCCCGGCCTTTCCGTGGGGTCAGGTTCGGGCTCGCTTGCATTTTCCGTTGGCACGAACCAGGACACTAACCCGCGGACCGGATCGGTAGTGGTGGGCGGACAATGGTTCCCGCTCATCCAGAAGAACCTTGCCCCCGTGGAGCAGTTCACCGACGTGCCCGCAAGCTATCCGTTTTTCGACGCCGTTTCGCTTCTGAAGCTAAACAAGATCACGCCAGGCTGCGGCGGGGGGCAGTACTGTCCCGACGCGCCGATGACACGCGCGGAAATGGCGGCGTTTCTGGTGCGTGCTCTGTTTGGGGAGAATTTTTCTTTCGCCTCGCAGCCCAATTTTACGGACGTGGGGCCGGGTCATCCCTACTTCGCCTACATCCAGAAGCTGAGCGAAAACGGAGTAACGAACGGATGCACGGCCACCACCTATTGCCCCGACGCCGCGGTGACGAGGGGGCAGATGGCGGCGTTCGTGGTGCGCGCGCGGCTCGGCATTACCTTTGCCGATACGTTTCCCTATCCCTCCGCGGCATTGTTCGACGATGTTCCCGTTTCGAACATCTTCTTTCCCTATGTGCAAAAGATGAAGGAGCTGGGAATCACCAGCGGATGCACGGCGGCGCAGTACTGTCCGAACGACACCAACACGCGCGGGCAGATGGCAGTGTTCCTTACGCGCGGATTTCTGACGCCATGATTCCCATTGATCTGAAGCTCGGGCTGCTGCTCGCCCTGCTTCAGGACGAGGCGAAGA
The DNA here is from genome assembly GCA_020847895.1 of Bryobacterales bacterium. Taxonomy (GTDB): domain Bacteria; phylum Acidobacteriota; class Terriglobia; order Bryobacterales; family Bryobacteraceae; genus CADEFT01. Next base: position 1,938 of record JADLBG010000652.1, on the reverse strand, counting down.
ACCAGCCGTCCTACCTGACGCGGGCTGGTGGGCATCAGGACGGTGGAATCCGTGGCGGCGGGCCGGTCTCCCGTTTTCTTCGTGGAGGCGCGGCAGCGCTGCCGCCTACTGGCCGATGCGGCATGCCGACCCCAGCGCGGCTGAGACGGTCCGCTGCACATCCACCACATCGCAGCGGCCGTTTCCGTCCAGGTCGCCAAAGCCGCAGGAGGTGATGGCAAGGGCGGCGTTCACTTCCAGTTGCACGTCGACGACGTTCGCCGCTCCGTCTTCATTCACATCGCAGGAGCGGGCGCGGCCGGAATCCGGGTTCAACAGGAACACGGAGTCATCCACCGCTTCGAAATTCGACCCCAGGACGCTGCTCAGCGTGGAGAGATTGTTATTGTTCCAGCGGGAATCCGGCGCGCCGGAAATGAACCATGCCGAGCCGTTGTCGGCAAGGATCATACCGTATTTTTTCAGTGCCCGCAGAATGACCTGGACATCGGCGGGATAGCCCGAAATGTCGAAGGATGCCTTCAACCGGAAGCGCTGCCCCATGGGGGGATACTTCGGATCGGTGAGGCTGGAGGCATAATGGCGCGCCGGCCACACGTAGCCTTTGAGGGTCTGCGGCACGGTCAAACGGATGGCGTGCCTGATCTCCCCCGCGGCGACTTCGTCGTAGCGAACCAGTCCCGGGAAGATTGGCAGTCCCGCCGCGTCGGCGGAAGTCCACCCGGCCGGGCGCAGAGCGTGCGACTTGAGATCGAAAATCGCGCCGGAACCGGCCTGCCAGCTTGCCGTCTGCGGATAGGCGCTGTACAACTCGTAGAGGATGCAGTTGCCGGTGTCGATGGCGATTGCGTGGCGGTCACCTGTGCTTGTGCTGCCCCCTTCGATGGGGGCGTTCAAGGGAATGGCGTAGGGGCCTGCGTCGCTCTCATCGGCGTAGGTGAAGGTTGCCGGGTACTTCGTCTGCGACCCGGAGACGGTAATGAAAGGGATGCCGATGGGCGCGCCCTGGTAAAGGCCCGAGCCAAAGTCGGCGTGCAGATGAAGTCCGGTCCCGACGGTGCTGACGAGGGTCGCCGAGTTCGCCGCCACCGGGAGTTGATCCACGGGCATGTTCCAGATGTTGTTGGCGGGGAAGACGGCGCAGGACCCGATCATGGGCTGTGCGTTCAGAGGAGCGGCCGTCATTAGGAACAGTGAGAGGACGTAGCACCGAATCGTCACACAAACCTCTCCCCAGTGTGCCAGCGCCGTGCCGCCAAATTCAATCGGGGCTTTACCTCAGAATGCTTCTCCTCCTCCTCTTCCTCTTCATCACACAGAAGGAAGTTCGATTGTCACCAGCAGGCCGGGCTTGGCGTTGGCGGCAAGGATGGAGCCTCCGTGCAGTTCCACGGCCCGGCGCGCAATCGAGAGCCCGAGCCCTGTTCCTTCGCCTGATTGCCCCTCGACGCGATAGAAGGCATCAAACAACAGCGGCAGGGATTGTTCGGGGACTCCGGGGCCGTAGTCGCGAATTCGCACTATGGCCTTGCCGCTGTCAGAGGCCAGTGAGACTTCCACCGCGGCGGCTTCCGGCGCATAGCGAAGGGCATTTCGCACCACGTTCTCCGCGGCGCGCCGGAGGAGTTCGCCGTCGCCCTCCACGCAGACGGCCTCCGGCCCGGAAACCTTCACGGCGCCCTCCAGTTCGACTCCCGCGGCCACATCGTCCAGCAGTTCGCGCAGATTGAGCCGTTCGCGCTTGAGGGAACCCGGATGCGCCTCGGCTCGCGCCACTTGCAGCAGGTTTCCCACGAGTTCATTCAAGCGGTCGGCCTGCTTTTGGATGAGGTCCAATTCCTTTGCAGGGTCCTTGCTGGTGCGGGCCAGTTCCACCGCCACGCCGAGGCGCGTCAGGGGAGAGCGAAGCTCGTGCGAGACATCGAGCAGAAGCCGCTG
>JADLBG010000651.1 GCA_020847895.1 Bryobacterales bacterium | reverse complement strand
TGGGGATTCTGCGCCACCAGCGCGTCATAGAGCATGATCTTCTTGTCCGGATCAGGAACCGCCAGCGCCATGGCATACATCGAGTATTCCGTGTAAGTGTCCACCTGTTTGGCGTAGTCCACAGCCGATTTCCAGTTCTCGACATCGCCCTCCTCGGCGGGCTTGGGGACCGCTGCCGCCTTCCGCGCCGCTTTGCTGGTGATTCCGGCCCATTTCATCACCAGGTCCGGATCCTTCTTTCCCTCCGCGGCCTTCAGACAGTTGTGCGAGGTCACCACGTCGTCCGGATCGGCCGCGAGCAATTTTTCCCCCACTTCGATCGCCTTGTCGAACTGGCCGCCCTTCACGTACGCCGGAACCAACTGCTCCATCACCCATCCGGTGCCCTCGTGGGATGGGTGTTTCTGGAGGAATGCCTCCATCAGCACCATTTTCTTCGCGGCATCGTTCTCCTGGCCGATACCCTGTAATTCCTGACCTTCCGGGGTTTCGGCGTTGATGGTCAGCTTATGCCGCTGCCCGCAAAGCGGGGCGGCAACGGCTAGCAAGGCAAACAGGACATGGCACAGTCTCACAGGCGGGCCTCCTTTTCAGCAAGAAATTTATACCAAGCCTGCCGGGAACAGTCAATCCTGAATATTCAGGAGTCGGCGGCAGCCTTCGCCAAGCCGTTCACGCGCGAGAAACTCGCTCAGCTACCCACGTCAAGTGAGTTTTGCCTGCTAAAATATGATGTTTGTCTACCGTAACATCCACTCCCGCTCTTGACATCCCGTCCATTCTCCGCCGCGCGGGCGCATGGTTCCTCGAATCCGGCATCCAGGAGGCGCAAGGGGGGGTCGCCCGTTATTACCGCATCGATCTTGCGCGCAACAACCGTATTTCCACGGAGATCACCGGATACGCCGCAAGCGCCTTCAGCTTTCTGTACCGCCAGTCCGGCGACCCTCTCTATCTCGACGCCGCCCGGAGCGCCGCCCGATTCCTGGTCCACAACGCCTGGAACGCCGGTGAAGAGATTTTCCCCTTCGAGTGGCCGCCCACCACCGAGCCTCAGGAAAATCGCGCCTTCTTCTTCGATTGCGGCATCATTACCCGCGGTCTGCTGAACGTCTGGCGTAGCACCGGCGAAAGGGAATTTCTCGATGCCGCCGTCCGCTGCGGGCGCGCCATGGCCCTGCGGTTTGACCATGCCGGTCAGTTCGCGCCAATCCTCCAACTCCCCGGCTGTTATGTGCCGCCTTATGGCAACAGTTGGTCGAACAACCCCGGCTGTTACCAACTCAAGTCAGCCCTGGGCTGGTTCGAATTGTGGGAAGCCACCGGCGATGCATCCTTCCAGACGCTTTATGAAACCGCGCTCGAGCGGGCGCTGGCGGACGAGCCTGCCTTTCTTCCCGGCACAGCCGAACGTCTGCGCGTCATGGACCGCCTGCACGCCTACAGCTACTTCCTCGAAGCTCTGCTTCCCGTTTCGGACAGGCCCGAGTGCGCCGCTGCCCTGCGCGAGGGTATCCGCAAAACGGCTCGCTATCTCCGCGCCATCGCCCCCGAATTCGCCCGTTCCGATGTGTATGCGCAACTGCTCCGCGTTCGCCTGTTCGCCGATCAACTCGGCGCCGCCCCGCTCGACGAGGGGGAAGCGAGGGAGGAGGCGGAAGCCATTCCCTCTTTCCAATTCCCCGATGAGGATCCCCGCCTTTTGGGCGGCTTTTGTTTCGGACGCCGGGGTTCCACGCCGGCTCCGTATGCCAACCCCGTATCCACGGCATTTTGCATGCAAGCCCTCGCCCTGTGGCAGGCGCGCCGCAACGGAGAACTTCGGGAGACGTGGCGGGACCTCATTTGACCATCAAGGTCGCCTTCGTCTCCTGCAAGGATGACCTCACCGCCGCTTTCCTCGCGCGCATGAATGCGATCTTCCCGGAACTCCCTCTCTGGGTGGTCTCTGAATTCCCTCCGCCCGCGGGCAAATGGATTCCATTCAAGCCGAATCGTTCCCTCTCCGAAAACCTCGCCCGCATTCGCGCCGCGGTTAGGGGACTCACCATCCGAATTTCCGCCGCCGTTCTTGATTCGAGGACGCCGTATGGGGGGATGCGCTGGATTGCTTTCCGCCTCGCCCCGCTGCGATTCCTCGCCTTCAATGAAAATCTCGACCACTTCATGCTCCGGCCACGGAGCGCGGGAACCATTGCCCGCCACTTCTTCTGGCGCACGAAGAGTCATCTCCGCTGGCAACTCAATCCCGGCGGAACCGTCTATACCTGGGCCTGGCGTCTGCGGCATCCCGGTTCGTTGAAGCGGCCCGCCGCCTACCGCGCCGCGCTGCTCGCCGGTTGGGCGGCATCCCTCATCCGCCGAATGGCTTGGCCTCGCCCCGATCCGCCGGTTCCTCCCCGTCCGGACGGCATCAGCGTCGTCATCCCTTCCCGAAACGGCAAAGACCTGGTGGACCGGCTGCTTCCCGGGGTGCTCCACCAACTCGATACGAACGCCGAGGTGATCGTCGTCGACAACGGCTCCGATGACGGCACAGCCGATTTCCTCAGCGCGGCCTATCCGCAGGTCCGCGTGGACGTCAACCCCGAACCGCTCTCCTTTGCGGCCGCGGTCAATCGCGGCATCCGCGCCGGTCGCTTCTCCCATGTCTGTCTGCTCAACAACGACATGATCATCGAGCCGGAATTTTTCCGCTCTCTTCGCGCCGCCTTCGAAACCATCCCCGATCTCTTCTGCGCCACCGCCCAGATCTTCTTTCCCGAAGGGATGCGCCGCCAGGAGACCGGAAAGGCGGTTTGGTGGGGTGCTCAGGATGACCGCCCGGCTACCGATTTCCCCGTTCGCTGCCTCCTTCCCATCGACGGCGAAGATCATTCCTATGTTCTCTACGGCAGCGGCGGCTGCTCGATGTACGACTCCTCCAAGCTGCGGCAAATCGGCGCGTTCGATGAACTCCTTACTCCCGCCTATGTCGAAGACCTCGATATCGGTTGGCGCGGCTGGCAGCGCAATTGGCCCACCGTCTACGTGGCCAACGCCAAAGTCACCCACTTCCACCGCGCCACCACGTCCCGGTACTTCAAGCCGGAGATGGTGCAGAGCTTCGTCGAATTCAACTTTCTCCGCTTCCTGGCCCGCCGCGTCACGGATCCGGTGGTCTTCCGCAAACTCTGGCGCGATGCCGTGGTCCGGCTCAATCTGCTCGTCATCAATCAGCCGTGGTTCGTGGGCTGGCCCCAACAGGCCCTTGGGTTCGCCTGGAAAGCGACGCGCCGGTTCCTGCCGTCTCCGCCAAACCGCTGGCCGGAAGACCTCATTCTTGCCATCGGCAGCGGAGCGACGGCATCGTTCCCGGGGCGCGCGCCCACGGGAAAGCCGCGAGTGCTCGTGGCCAGCCCCTACCTTCCCTTCCCCCTCTCCCACGGGGGCGCCGTCCGCATTTTCAACCTCATGCGAGGCGCAGCGGGAGAATTTGACCAGGTTCTGGTTGCCTTTGTCGATCAATTGGATTCCGTTCCCGCGGAACTGCTCGCTCTTTGCGTCGAGGTGATTCTCGTCAAACGCTACCCCACTCATCTGCTCCCGGACCATGGCCGTCCGGACGTCGTGGAGGAATATTGCTCGCCCCAAATGCGTGCTGTTCTGTTCCAAACTGTCCGCAAGTGGAAGCCGGCGGTGGCTCAACTCGAGTTCACCCAGATGGCGCAGTACGCGCCCGATTGCGCCCCGGCGCGCACCATTCTGGTGGAGCATGACATCACCTTCGATCTCCAGGAGCAGCTTCTCCGTACCGCGGAAGATTGGGAAACGCGCCGCCAGTACGAGCGCTGGGTTCGCTTCGAAAAGCGGGCCTGGCGAAACATCGACGCCATTGTCACGATGTCGGAAAAGGACCGCCAGGCGGTGGCGTCCGAGGTAGGCAAAGAAAAGGCGGTCTGCCTGCCGAACGGGGTCGATCTCGAGCGCTTCCAATCCACCGGCCGTTCGCCCGACCCGCGCCGCATCCTCTTCATCGGCTCCTTCGCCCACCTGCCGAACGTGCTTGCCCTCGATTTCTTCCTGCGGGAGTGTTGGCCTCACCTTGCCGGTCTCCAACCCACGCTCCACATCATCGCCGGCACGCGCCCCGAATACTTCCTCGAGCGCTACAAGGACGCTGTCCGTGTGGACCTGTCACAACCGGGGATCGAGGTGGAGGCCTTCGTCGCCGATGTACGCCCCGCTTACGAGCGCGCCGCTGTCGTCATCGCCCCCCTCGTCGCCAGCGCGGGAACCAACATCAAGGTGATGGAAGCCATGGCAATGCGCAAGGCGGTGGTCTCGACACCCGCGGGCATCAACGGTCTTTCGCTCACCTCCGGCCGGGACGTGATCGTCACCGCCAC
>JADLBG010000650.1 GCA_020847895.1 Bryobacterales bacterium | reverse complement strand
GCCGTGCCAGGCGTGAAGGTGACGGCCACGAATACGGATACCAACCTGACGAGGGAGGCGGTCACCGATGAGTCAGGCAACTATCGAATTGCCGCATTGAATCCCGGGCCATATCGTCTGGATGCGGAGGTGACGGGCTTCAAGAAAGCCACCGTCACCGGGATCGTGCTGGAAGTCGCCCAGCAGGCGCGTGTGGATGTGGATCTTCAGGTGGGCGAAGTCACGCAGTCGATGGAAGTGGTGGGGCAGCCAACGGTGCTCAATACGGAAAGCAACCTCATTGGCGGCGTGATCAACCAGTCGCGAGTGACGAGCCTTCCGTTGAACGGGCGCAACTTCATGGAGTTGACGACTTTGACGGCGGGCATTGCGGAAGGCACGGGTTCGGCCGCTATTGTGAACAAGCGCGCGCCCACCGCCGCCGGGATGCCTCATCAGGACAACAACTACCAACTGGACGGCGCCGACAACAAGGAAGCCTTCTTCAACAGTTGGAATCTAGGTCCATCGGTGGACGCAATTCAGGAGTTCAGTATCCAGGTGGGTCAGTACTCCGCCGAGTTCGGCTCGGGCGGAGGCGCGGTCATCAACGTCGTGACCAAATCGGGAACGAACGAGATCCACGGAACGCTGTGGGAGTTCCTGCGGAACAACCAGTTCGATGCCAGGAATTTTTTTCTGACACCGAGCCAGACCATCGCTCCGCTGCGGCGCAACCAGTTTGGCGGAGCAGTCGGCGGCCCCATCATCAAGAACAAGATGTTCCTTTTCGGCAACTATGATGGGTCACGGATCCGTCAGGGGCTCTTCCGCACAACCATGGTCCCGACAGCGACACAAATCGGGGGCAACTTCGCCGGCTACAGCAAGGTTATTCGCGACCCCCGGACGGGCCAGCCGTTTGCAGACAACATCATCCCCGCCAGCCGGCTCGATCCCATCAGCCAGGCGCTGGCAAAATATTACGCGGCTCCGAACAATCCGAATCCGGTACAGAATTTCACCACGAACGTTTCGAGCATCAACGACTACGATTCAGGTCTTTTCCGGTACGACTGGCGCGTGACGAACAACAACGATCTGATGGTGCGCTACGGGATTCAGGATATCTATCAGTACACGCCGGGGACGTTCCCCGCGGTCGGCGGATTGATTGTTCCGCAGAAGCCCCAGAACCTCGCCATTAACCTGACCTCCACCGTCACCCCTCGCCTGCTCAATGAATTTCGCGCCAGCTATGGGCGGCAGATTCATCGCCAGAGAGGACAGAACTCAGGGAACCCCATCGCGGCGAACGCCGGGGTGCCGTTCGCTCCCAAGGAGGGAAGCGGCGCCGGTTTCGTGGAAGGTCTTTCCCTCGGCAACACCATCTTCAGCAGCCTCTCCGAACAGCAGCCCTGGTTCCTCACCGTGAACACATTCCAGTGGTACGACGGCATTACGTGGTCGAGCGGCAAGCACAACATCAAGGCCGGGGCTGACATCCGCCGGCACCGCGCCGACGCGTTCCTGGGCACGCGCCTGAACAACTCCTATACGTTCTCGGGCCAGTTTTCCGGGGATGGATTCTCTGACTTCCTGCTGGGGAACATGTCTTCCTCGTCGGTCGCTCTGGCTCCGAACGAGACGGGCCGGTTCCGCCGCACAATGTTTGCCGGGTATGTGTTGGATGACTGGAAGGTCACTCCGAAGCTCACCTTGAACGTGGGGCTGCGCTACGAATACGCGCAGATTCCACGGGAACTCGGGGGATTGACGCCGAGCTTCGATCCCACGCTTGCCAACGGGCAGGGCGGATTGCGGTTTCCCAAGCAGAACACGAACGCCGAGCCGTTTTACAAGAGCGTGCGCCCCGACCTGGGGTTCGGCTTACTGGATCGGGAGACGTTGTTCACGCCCGACAAGAACGACATCGCTCCGAGGTTCGGGTTTGCGTACCGGCCATTCACGGGGAACAAGACCGTCATCCGCGGCGGTTATGGAATCTTCTACTCATCGCCTCAGTTGATGAACCTGATTCAGAACTCCGTGACCGGCCCTCCGGCGCAATTGTGGGCTGGTTATACCTCGGATGCGACGCGTCCCACGCTGACATGGGCGGGTGATGTGAACAATCCGAACGGCTCGCTTGCGACGGCGATTTTCGGCGTTCTCACCGGTCCGGAAAATCACTGGACGGATGGCTACACGCAGCAGTGGAGCCTCAGCGCGGCCCATGAAGTCACCGGCACCACGGTGCTCGAGGTGCAGTACCTGGGCTCGAAGAGCACGCACCTCGAGAACTCTCTCGATTACAATGCCACGCAGCCTGGCCCGGGCAGTGTTCAGACTCGCATCCCATGGCCGAAATGGAACCGCGTCTTCGGATTCAACAGCAGCGGCGCATCCAACTATAACGCCCTGCTGGTGTCGGCCGAGAAACGCATGGGCAAGGGGCTCATGTTCAAGGGCGCCTACACGTTCAGCAAGACGCTGGCGAAGAACGGCGCCCGTTCCAGCGGCAATGTGGGACAAGTGCAGGATCCCTTCAATCTGCGGCTGAACAGCGGTTACTCCTCTGATGACGTTCCACAGCGGTTTACGGGTAATTTCCTGTATGAATTGCCCGTGGGGCGCGGAAGAAAGCTGGGCTCGAACATGAGCAAACTGGCCGATGCCTTGGTGGGGGGCTGGCAGGTGTCCGGCATCGTGAGTCTCAACAACGGGTATCACCTGACTTCCCCGACCATCGGGGCCGCCAACTGCAATTCCTCGCCGACGAACCTGTGCCGGCCCGATGTGATCGGCGATTTCATGCTTGGCGGCAACGGGCTGGTCACGCCCCGATGGGACCGTAACGCTTTCGACTGGCCTTTGAATACCGCGAAACATCCGGCGCAGGCGCCTCGTTTCGGCAACTCCGCGATGAACATTCTCAGAGGCAACGCGACCAACACCACAGATTTGGGAATCTTCAAGTCATTCCTGCTCAGGGAGCGCTACCGGTTTGAATTCCGGACGGAAATGTTCAACGCCTTCAACCATACGAACTTCGCCTCGCCGAACACATCGGTGGAGAATCCGAACTTCGGCCGCACGTTCTCGACATCGGTGGGCCCGCGCACGATTCAGTTCGGGCTGAAGTTTTACTGGTGACGCCCGCGCCGGTTACATCGCCGGAGCGCGGAAGCACTGAAGCGCGGGCTTCCTCGAACTACAAGTGGTTCGTCGCGGCCATGCTGTTTTCGGCGGCCGCGCTGAACTACGGCGACCGCACCGCCATCACTGCGGTGTTCCCACTGCTGAAGCGCGATCTCGGCATGTCCGACCTGCTGCTTGGCGCCACGGGCACGGTGTTCCTGTGGAGCTATGCGATTGTGTCCCCGTTCGTGGGCTTTCTGGGCGACCGGATTTCGCGCGCGCGTTTGCTGACCGCAAGTCTCGGCGCCTGGAGCCTGGTGATGACATTCAGCGGACTTGCGGCCTCCGCCTCGCAGTTGTTGATGCTGCGGGTAGCGTTGGGTCTGGCGGAGGCCGGATACATTCCCGCGGCCACCGCGCTCATCGCCGATCATCATGGGCCGGCCACTCGTGCCAAGGCTATTGGGATACACCTTGCGGGCTTCAGCTTTGGAATGGTGGGAGGCGGGTGGCTGGCCGGTTACCTGGGAGATTCGCTCGGCTGGCGTCCGTCGTTTTTCATTCTGGGAACGTGCGGCCTGTTGTTGACCGGGGTCTGTCTGCTGTTTCTTCGGGACGTCCCGGTACCGGCATCCGAGACAGCCGGCGCGGAAACGCAGTCCATGGCCGCGGCGATATTGAGCCTGCTGCGTATCCCCACGTTTCTCATCCTTACCCTCGAACTGGTCTGCTCGGGTACGGTGAATTGGATCTTCATAAACTGGCTCCCCCTGTTCTTTCGGGAAACGTTCACGCTGTCGCTGGCGATGGCCGGGCTTTACGGAACGCTCTGGATCCAGGGCGGGCGAGTGCTGGGATTTATCGTGGGCGGGCCGCCCTCTGATGCGGCGGCGCGCCGGCATTCGCGCCACCGGATGCTGATCATGGTGGCCACCTACCTGCTGGCCGCTCCGGTTCTGTTGATCTTCTCGCACTCGAAGAGCTTCGTCGTGATCGCGAGCGCGATCTTCGTCTACAACCTGCTGGTGGGATTCGGCTATGTGAACGCGCAGCCGCTGCTTTGCGAATTGCTGCCGGTGCGGCTGCGGTCGACGGCGGTCGGGATCATGAACATGAGCGCCTGTTTTGCGGGGGGCGCGGGAATTCTAGCCGCGGGATGGCTGAAGAGCGACTACGGGCTTGCGCAGTCGTTCTCGAGTCTATCGGTGGTGGTGTTTGGAATCGCCGGAGTGCTGCTGGCGGCTTACTTCACGGTGCTGCCGCGTGATTTGGAACGCGCGCGGAAATCAGGAGTTGCTTAGCCCCAATACTGTTCACTTAACGATTCTGATCCGCTTGGCGACGTCAAGGCGACGAGTGCGTTGGGGTGCTCGCGGCCGCAACGGATAGTTACTCATCTTCCGCTTCACTCCGCGCGGGTTGATG
>JADLBG010000649.1 GCA_020847895.1 Bryobacterales bacterium | reverse complement strand
TGCTGACCAGCGACGTGGTCTGGCTCTGGCGCGTGTTCACCTGGGGTGATGTGACGTGACTGAAGAGTGTGGTGTTCTGGATCACCGGGTCGAGGTTGGCGGTAACCGGGCCGATCTGGGAAACCGCGGCGCCGCCCGCCCCGCCGCCACCTCCGCCACCGCCTCCGCCCAAACCTGCGCTCGCCTGGCTTCCGGCAACGCCTTGCCCGCTCGCGACCTGGCCGATCTGTGAACTGCCGCTGACCACGCCGCGCAACGGACCGCCCGCTTCCGCGCGGTTCAGTTGCCATTCCGCATTCAGCGGGCCGTAGCGGCTCACCTCGAGATCGAGGTTGTTCTCAATGGCTAGGGCAATAGTGTCCTGGGCGGTGAGGTAGAGCTTGCCCGCGCGGATTAACTGATACAGACGCTGCGAATTCTGTAGCCGGATCGGCGGAACGGTGATGGCCTCATAGGACCGGATAGGAATGGGACTCGCCGGCCGCATGACCGTAAGCGGAGCCTGCTGGGGCCATGCGGGCGCAAGCAGGCTGAGGCAGACGAGGAGCGCGAGGAACTGGCGGCTCACGGCTTGCCCTCCGGTGGTAGAGCGCCGGCAGGCCGGTTGACGTTCCCCATCCCCTCCTCGAAGGTGATGTGGTAGACATCGAGCGTTTTGCCGAGCGCTTCGTCAAACGCCAGCCGGGCATGCATGTAGTTCGCCATGGCTTGCACCTCGGCGGTCTGGTCCGCCGTAAGGTCGCGCTCGGCCTGAATCACGGTATTGATTTCCGTGACGGCGAACTGGAAGCGATCCTGCTCGGCTTTCAGAGCCTTCTCCGCCAGTTCCCGTGTATTGCGGGTCGTCTCATAGCGCGAGCGCGCCTGCTGCAATCCGACCACCGCGTTCTTCACGTCGACGCGCACCTGGTTGGCGGCGCGCTGCAATTGTAGTTGCGATTGGCGCAACTGAAGCTGGTCAATGACATGGTCCGCCTGCGCGACCCGGTTGCGCAGCGGAATATTGAGCGAGAAGCCGGCCGAGTAGTTGGGGAAGTTGCGGCGGAAAAGCTGGCCCAGGAGATTGCCATAGCCGCCGACGAAATAGGGGTCGGGCGCCCCGCCTGAACCGTTGTAGAGCGGGTTGAGCGGGCCGGTAAGCGCAGTGTTGGTCAGATCCGCAAAAGCCTGCAGGTTGGGCAGCAGCGCATTGCGGCTCCCCTTGAGGTTGATCTTGCTGCTTTCCAGGTTGATGCGCGCCTGCTCGATTTCCAGACGGTTGCCGAGGGCCGTTTGAATCAGGGCGGAGACGGAGCCCAGGTCGTCCGCGGGCGGTACGTTAATTCCATCGAGAGGAACGATGTGCGCCTCGTCCAGCCAGTCGCTCACCACTCCGCTGCGGCTGAGCGCATTCTTGAGGATCGTTTCCTGCTGCGCAAGGTTGGTCTGGGAGATGAGCAGGTCCTCCTTTGCCGAAGAGACCTCGGCGGCGCCGCGCGTGATCTCGATGGCGGACAGAGTTCCAATCTCGACCCGCCGCTTGTTGTCGGCGTAGAACTTCGCGGCGCGTTCAAGCGCCTGCTGCTTGAGGCGTACATCCTCGTTGAAACTGACCAGGTCCCAATAAATGGCAAGAACTGCGGCCACCGTCACGCTCACCTGCCGCTTCAACTGGATATCGGTCACTTTGACGTTGTTTTTCGCCACGCGGATGTTGCGGTTGTTGACCGCGCGGCTGAAGCCCTGTAACAGGTTCTGCGTGAGGTAGAGATCGACGAAGGCGGAGGTGGCGGGATTGAGGAGATTGGCCGGGCTGTTCACCTTGTTCCGGCCGCTGAAATAGCTGACCGAGAGGCTCGATCCCGTGGCGAACTGCTGATTGTAGCCGAACTGCACCTGGCGCACATCGTTGATCAGCGCCGGAATCTGGCTGAGGATCGTATTGCTGAGAGGAGTGGTGTTGTGAGCGAAGTTGGCGTAGACGAAGAGGGAAGGATCGAGGTTGGGCGGCGTGGGACCGATTTGAGTAACGATGCCGCCGCCGGAGGAGACTCCCGCGCCGGAAGCCAATCCGTTGGTGTTCACGCTGACCCCCGCCAGACTGACGCTGACCGGTCCGGGAGTGATAGGAGTATCGATGCTCCTCAGAAACCCTCCGCCCTCGGCGCGCCGCAGCACCTCGCGGGCCAGAAACGGCCCGTAACGCTGGATGGCGATATCGAGGTTGTTCTCGAGCACCAGCGCGATGACGTCCTGCACCGAGAGGTACAGTTTCCCTGCCCGGACGAGTTTCTCGAGCCGCGGCGAGTTCTCATGCCGCGCCGGCGAAACCTGGCGCCGCTCGAAATGAAAAGGACCGAGCAGCGGCTGGGCGATTCCGGGAAGCCGGGGGCTGTGAATGGAAACCTCGGGCGTTTGCGGGTAGGCGGCGGCGAGAGTGAGCAATGCCGCCGCTCTCAGAAAACCGGAAGAGTATCGCATCAGGTGTACGCGAGATTCGGGGCAATTCACCTTCCAGACCGGGGAGAGCTAAGGAAATGATCCGGAAGGGGAAATCCGCCGCGGCCGGTCCCAGTTCTGGGATTGTCTGTTCGCTTCCGCGACAGGGCCGGGACTCTGCTAAACTGATAAATTCACCCCGAGTTGCTCGCGCAGGGTCCGTCGGCCCCGGGGCGGAAAGGGACTCGCGGACTTGCCGGCCGGCGAGACTCCGTTGTGCGAGCCAGTCCCTTGGAAGAGACAGAGTATTGAGAGGTTTTGTTAATGCTAACGGCAACCCAACTGCGCCCCGGCATGGTGATCAAATTCAACAACGAGTTGTACTCCGTTTTCAAGATGGAACACCGCACGCCGGGTAACCTGCGCGGTTTCGTGCAAGTGAAAATGCGTAACCTGCGGAGCGGATCGCAGATTGAGCACCGGTTTTCCTCGGAAGACCGCGTCGAGAAGGCGATGCTCGACGAACATGAGATGGAGTACCTTTACGACGACGGCGAGTACTTCTACTTCATGAACACGGAAAACTACGAGCAGATGCATTTCACCAAGGATCTGCTGGGGGATGCCGTCAACTACCTGGTGCCGAATCTGAAGGTGGCGGTGGAGTTCTACGAGGGCAAGCCGATCGGCGTGGAACTGCCGCCCACGGTGGACCTGACCGTGGTGGAGACCGAACCCGGGCTGAAAGGCGCCACGGTTTCGAACGTTACCAAGCCGGCAAAGCTCGAGAGCGGCCTCGTCGTGCAGGTGCCCCCGTTCATCAACCAGGGCGAGAAGATCCGCGTGAGCACCGCCGAAGGAACGTATCAGGAACGGGCGTAGCGCGGCAGGCTACGCCTTCAGCAGTTTCAGAATCGCTTCCATGGAATCGTGCGAGGCCTGGATCTGGCCATCGCCGAAGATGTGTGTTTCCAGCCCAACCTCTCCCTTGTAGCCATCCCTGTCGAGGGCGTCGAGAATCGCTCTCCAATCGAGCTTCTGCGGATAGTTGAGAATGCTCCTGCCCTTGATCTGCACATTGAGGATGCGCTTCCTGGGCAACAGACGGTAGCCGTCCGGATACGGCGCTTCGTTGTAAACGGTGGCGTTGAGCGGATCCCAGTTGATGCCAACCCACTTTGAGGGTAGGCGCCTGGCGATTTCCGCAAGCTCACGGCAAGTGGCCACATTACAGGCCGATTCGTTCTCTACGAGAAGATGAATGTGTTCTTTGGCCGCCACCTCGGCCATCTCGCTGATGATCTCCGCGATGCGCGGCATGGCGGCGTCCGGGTCGGCGCAACGCCACCCCGTGAAGACGCGGACCTTGTCGACTCCCAGCACCTTGCCCGCGTGGAGACACTTCCGCAGGTCATCCATGCGGCGCTCGAATTTCGGGAGATCGGCTTTCATCCTCTCTTCACGCTTCTCCGGAGCGTCCTTCTCCCAACGGACCGGTTCGAGACCGGGGATGCGAACCTTCATCAGGCTGGTATTGAGGAAGGAAACGCGAATCCCGTTCTCATCCAGCAGTTTCGCTTCGGCGCGCAACTGATCTTCAGGCAGGTCGGCATATTCTTTCTTCTGCCCGGGAACGCTGCGCAGTTCCACCCAGTGCAGTCCATATTGTTTCGCGAAATCGATAGCCGCCTGAGATGATCGAGCGATCTCGTCCGTGATGGCGCTGATGCGGGAAATATCGATGCGCGCCCTCGCGGACAAGGGTAGGGAGGCAGCGCCGGAAGCAAGAAAGGTACGTCGGGTGAGCATGAGAGAGCGTCGGCCCATTATATGCGCTTTCAGGATTGCCAGAACAATTGGAGTACGGTATCCTAAAATTCCGATGTCATTGCCTCCGCGGAAGCTGAGGGCATTCTGTGCGTCTCTCCTCATGCTTGGCTTGTTGGGGGGACTGTGCGACCTTGCGGGGCGCACGGAACCTGCGGTTCGCGTCCACCGGGCGCGAGGCACGAGAGCTTCGAAGCCTGATTCGGACCATGCCGTTCCGGACGTCACTCATGGCTCGTTTTCGGGAAGTGCGGGTCCCAATCTGGCCTCCCAGGAGACTCCACGGCGGTTCCCGGTGGTTGCCGGGCTCCCCATTCGCCCGTTGCTCATCCATGCCGATTGGGTAGAATCTCCTCTCGTCGCGGCGCACACGATTGACGCGGCTTCCCGCGCCGGCGGCAGTGGCGGAGCGCGTGCCCCTCCCCAAGTCCCCTCCTAATCACCTCGCCGGTCTTTGCCGCCCGGTCTTGCGCGGCTGGTGTGCCCTCATCGTCCCGCCGCAATGCCGGACAGCCTGGGTACGAGTCTTGTAACCTTATTCTTGGGCCGTCTACTAGAGGTATTCTCATGGACAAACTTTGTGCCGGTTATCACAAGTTCAAGCAGGATGTTTTCCCGGAAATGAAGGAGCTTTTCGAGCAACTGGCAGGCGAGCAGCATCCGCATGCCCTGTTCGTCACCTGCGCGGATTCACGCATCCTGCCCAGCCTGATCATGCAGTCCGACCCAGGCGAACTCTTCATTTG
>JADLBG010000648.1 GCA_020847895.1 Bryobacterales bacterium | reverse complement strand
TGGGCGCAATCGCCGCAATCGTTGTAGAGGTGCGACTCGGCCTGCATCAATACGCGGCGGTTTTCCCCCGCGAGCAGGCGTACCGCCAAATGGTTCGCAAGTGTACCCGTAGGCATCCAGACGGCGTACTCCTTACCTAACTCGGCGGCGACCCTACGCTCGAGTTCGCGGACGACGCCTTCACGCGAATAGCTGTCCTTGTGGAGGCTCCCGCCGGCCGTCAACCGAGCCAATTGAGCCGCATAATCGGCAGCGGTGTGCGGAATGCCGTCTCCGGCGGCAATCACGTGACGGTCTTCCGAGGCTCTGGCGGGCGGCGCGGCGGCGGCCAATCCCGCGGTGACGGCAACAAAATTTCTCCGCTTCATCGCGGTCCAAATGGTACCATGTTTGGTCTATGCGAATTGCAGTTGCCGGGCTTGGATTCATGGGGATGGTTCACTTGAAGGCCATCCGGAATATCCCACACGCCACACTCGCGGCGGTGGTGAGCGAAGATCCGGTGAAGCTGTCGGGAGACCTGTCTGCGATTGCGGGAAACCTGGGCGGACCGGGGGAAAAAATGGACTTCTCGAACGTGGCGCAATACTCACGGATCGAGGACTGCCTGAACGACAAGAATGTCGACGCCGTGGACCTCTGCCTGCCGACGCATCTTCACGAATCGGTGACTACGGCGGCATTGCGGGCCGGCAAGCATGTGCTGGTGGAAAAGCCCATGGCGCTCGATGGCGAACAGTGCGCGCGCATGATTGCGGAGGCGGAGAAAGCGGGAAAGGTCCTGATGGTGGCGCAGGTGCTGCGGTTCTTTCCAGCCTACCTCGCCTTGCGGGATGCTCTGCCTTCTCTAGGAAGCGTGCGCGGCGCTTTATTCCGGCGCCGCTGTGCCGGACCGGCTTGGGCGAAGTGGCTTGCTTCGAAAGAGAAGTCCGGGGGAGGCGTGTTCGACCTGGTGATCCACGACACGGATCAGTGCATTCAGCATTTCGGGCTGCCGGAGTCTGTCTCGGCCAGCGGCTATGAGGACCTGGCCGGAGGCATCGATGTGATGGAGTCGCAGCTGTACTACGCCAATGGCATGGCGGCGACGGTAACCGGCGGCTGGCATCACCCGAAGGCGTATCCCTTCTCGATGGAATACACCGTGGTCTGTGACGGCGGGACGGTGGAGTATTCGAGCGCCGGACGGCCGCCTGCGCTGTACCGGGCAAACGGCGAACACGAAGAGTTGCGAACGGAGGAAAAGGACGGCTACCAGGCGGAAATCGAATATTTCCTCGATTGCGCGGCGGAGAACCGGCAACCGGCGATTTGCAGCCCGAGGGATTCGGCCGCCGCCGTCCGGCTTACCAAACTGCTTTCCGAGGCGAGGACAAGAAACGGAGAAAAGATCAAATGTCAGCTTTAAGAGATCTCGAAATCGGCGCCATGATATGGATGGTGCGCGACACGGTGGCGCGCATCAAGACTTTGGGCGTGCATTGCGGACAGCTCGGCGTGGCAGGCGATGTGACGCTCGATTCGGCCACGGCGCAGGCATGGAAGGACGAACTAAAGAAGCAGGACTTCACGCTCGTCACCTGCTTTGCCGGATATAACGGCGAGAGTTACGCCGATATCCCCACCGTGCAGCGCACCGTGGGCTTCATTCCCCCTGAAACGCGCGCTGAGCGGGAAGCGCGCACGCTCGAATTGAGCGATTTCGCCGCCGCGCTGGGAGTGAAGAGCATCGCCTGTCATATCGGTTTTGTGCCGGCGGACGAAACTCACCCCGACTATGTGGCGGTGAAGGCAATGGTGCGGCGCGTGTGTGACCATGCCGCCAGGAACGGCCAGACTTTCGCTCTCGAAACGGGACAGGAGCCGGCCGAAACCTTGCTGCATTTTTTCAAAGATGCCGGCCGGCCCAACCTCGGCATCAACTTCGACCCCGCCAATATGATTCTGTATGGAACGGGCGATCCCATCGAAGCCCTGGGAGTGCTGGCAGGGCACGTGATCAGCGTGCACGCCAAAGATGGGGACTGGCCGCCGAAGGATGTGCCTGGCGCGCTGGGGACGGAGCGTCCGCTCGGACAGGGCGCTGTCGGCATGGAGCGCTTTGTCGGCAAACTCAAAGAGATCGGTTACAAAGGCCCCATGAACATCGAACGCGAGATTGAAGACATGGAGCAGCGCTACGCCGACATGGCGATGGGCGTGAAGTTACTCGAGAAATTACGCGCCTGAGGCAGCCGCGGCGTTCGCGTCCGCGGGTTTGCGCGGCGGCGCGGGACGGATGATGTCGATACTTCCCTTGAAGTACGCTCCGTCGTCAATGATGATTCCGGCAGTCTTGATGTCGCCCACGAGGCTGCCTTTGTCCTTGATGGCAATTTTCTCCGATACCTCTACGTTTCCCTTTACGGAGCCCAGGATCAATACGTCGCGCGCCTTGATGTTGGCTTTCACCTTGCCGTTAGGACCAACGGTCAGAGCCTGTTCGAGTACAAGCGCGCCATCGATTTCACCATCCACGTACAGTTCCTCGGCGCTGTGGATTTCGCCTTTGATCTGCATGGACGCGCCGATGACAGCCGCCGTGCGTGACGGACCTGCATGTACCACGGAACCCGGCGTCCGCGCCGGCGCCGTGGACGGACCATCGTCGCCGCGTTTATTCCACAAGGGATTCTCCTTTCGTCCTGTGTTCATTCCACGCTAATGAGCACACCAAGGGCCAACGCGGCTGAGGTGGAGAAGAGAGAGAGGAAGTGACAATCC
Organism: Bryobacterales bacterium; assembly: GCA_020847895.1. Lineage (GTDB taxonomy): Bacteria > Acidobacteriota > Terriglobia > Bryobacterales > Bryobacteraceae > CADEFT01. Next base: position 812 of record JADLBG010000648.1, on the reverse strand, counting down.
AGCTTACTCACCGGCGCGAGCCAGAAGGTAGATGACGCCATAGTGTAATGGGAATAACTTACGATCACGCGCGCGCGGTGTAAGTATTACCGCGCTTGCCCGGTAAGAATTTCCGCCGCACGCTACATGGTTGTTGAAACCCAACGCCCCCCATACGGCATGTGGTTTGCTTACATGAAAGGAATGACGGATTTGTGGACCCGGCTGGAGGGCGCGCCTCTTACCGCGGGCTTTGAACTAAAACGTTTGCTGGGTGATGACGGAAAACGAGTTTACTATCTCACGAACCGGAATGGCCCCGAGGGCGAAACCGCTGTCATCGCCGCCGTACCCCAGCATTCCGAACAGGCAGAAGAACAGTTGCGGCGATGGAAGCTCGCCTCCCCGCTGTCCCATCCGAATCTCATCCGCGTGTTTGAAGCCGGATGGAGCGAAGCCGATGGAGTGCCGCTCGCTTATGCCCGCATGGAGTGCCCGGATGACGACCTGGCCATGCTGCTGGGCGAGAGATGCCTCACGCTGGTGGAAGCCGATGAAGTGCTGCGCGCGGTCGTTGTAGCGCTCTCTTACCTGCACGAACAGTATCTCGCGCATGGCGCCGTGGAACCGGGTAACATCCTAGCGGTGGGAGAGACCATCAAGTTATCGATCCATGATGTGTCATCCCCTCATGGAGACAAGACACTTCAGCAGGACATACGAAACCTGGGCTTCACTCTGTACCAACTGCTGACGCAGCACAATGACAGACAGCTTTCCGAACTGCACTCGGTGGCCGAGCCGTTTGCGAGTATCATCGACGGAGCCATGCG
>JADLBG010000647.1 GCA_020847895.1 Bryobacterales bacterium | reverse complement strand
GAGTGGGACGAGAAGCGCTTCCGCCCAAAACATCTCCTCGATCCGCGCCACGTCGGTCCTAAAAAGAAAAAACGCTGAGGTCTACCGCAGCCCGCGAAAAGAGGCGATCGTCTCCCGGATCCCGTCGTCCAAAGATACTCTGGGCTCCCATCCAAGTAGGCGTTTCGCCTTGCCGATATCCGGACGCCGCCGCTTCGGGTCGTCCTGCGGCAGCGGCAGATACTCGAACTCCAGCGTGGGGTCCACCGCCCCGCGGATGTGTTCGGCAAATTGCAGAATCGTCATCTCCTCGGGATTGCCCAGATTGACGGGATAGCGCTCCTCGGAAAACAGCAGCAGAACCAACCCCTCCACCAGGTCCTTCACGTAACAGAAACTCCGCGTCTGCGAGCCATCTCCATAAATCGTCAGCTTCCGCCCGCGCAATGCCTGGTCCACAAATGCCGGTACCACCCGCCCATCGTCCAAAGCCATTCGCGGCCCGTAAGTATTGAAGATCCTGGCGATCGCCGTGCGCGCGCCATGGACCCGGTGGTACGCCATCGTCATCGCCTCCGCATACCGTTTGCTTTCGTCATAGCACGACCGAGGCCCCACGGGATTCACGTTCCCCCAATACGTCTCCACCTGTGGATGAACTTCCGGATCTCCATAACATTCCGAGGTGGATGTCAACAGAAAGCGCGCCTTGTCCCGCCTCGCCACCTCGAGCATGTTGCGCGTCCCCGTGGAGCCGGATTCCAGCGTCTCAATCGGATGCGCGAAATAAAACTTCGGGCTGGCAAGCGACGCCATGTGGACGACGCCGTCAAAAGGCCCGCGCCCCGCGAAAGGCGCCGTAATGTCGTGCTCCTCCAGCCGGAAAAATGGATTCCCCTCCAGATGCTCCAGGTTTCTCCGGTTCCCCGTGATGAAGTTGTCGATTCCCACCACTTCATGACCATCCGCCACAAGCCGGTCGCAAAAGTGAGAGCCGATGAACCCCGCCGCCCCCGAAACAAGAAATCTCAATTGTGTTTAATCCTCTGCCAGTTTATTGTAGCGTGGTAGTATCTGCTTTCTATGGAGAACCCTACCTGGGTCGAAAAGTTGATCCTGCCGGCGGCAATCGCCGTCTCCGTCTACGCATTCTGGCAGCGCTTCGGCAGGGTGGCCGGAATCGTCCGGTCTTCGAAGAAGGACAGCGACTTCGCCCTCGGCGCCGTCGCGGCGCGCGTGCGCGTTTTCATTTGGGAGGTGCTGCTCCAGTCGAAGGTCATCTCTCAACGGCCTCTCCCCGGATTGGCTCACGCCTTCGTTTTCTGGGGCTTCCTCGCCTTCGCCCTCGTCACCGTCAATCATTTCGCCGCCGGGTTCGGGCTCGGGTTCCTCACCCCGGATGGCGCCTTCGGCCGCTTCTACTTCGCCTTCGCCGCCGTCTTCGCCATCCTCGTCAGCATCGCCATCCTCAGTCTCGCCTTCCGCCGCTTTGTGTTCCAGCCCAAATGGCTCGGTCCCGTGAAAGCCGAATCCGGAATCATCGCTTTCCTCATCTTCGCCCTCATGGCCACCTACCTGGCGGACTATCTCCTCCAGCCCAAAGGCGCCGCGGGGCGCCTCCTGTGGTGGCTGCACACCGCCACCATCCTCGGCTTCCTCCCCCTCGTCCCACACACCAAACACATGCACCTGCTCATCAGCCCGCTGACCGTGTTCCTCAAGCGGGATGGTTTCAGCAAGATCCCTCCACTGGTGGGCGATGAAGATTTCGGCCTCGACACAGGCAAGGACGTGACCCGGATCGCCGCCCTGCAGGCCTTCACCTGCGTCGAATGCGGACGCTGCACGGAACACTGCCCCGCCAATAACACCGGCAAGGTCCTCAACCCGAAAGAGATTATCCTCGGTGTCCGCGGCTACCTCAATGAATTCGGCCCTGCCGGCGAGGAGCCGCTCCTCGGAAAACATCTGCTCCAGGAAGCCGTCTTCCAGTGCACCACCTGTGGAGCCTGCGAATTCCAGTGCCCTGTCGGCGTCCAGCACCTTCCCGTCATCATCGGTCTCCGGCGCGGCGCCACCAACACCGGCAAATGGGAGGACGACTACGGCAACAAGCTGTTCCTCAATTTGGAACGCAACGGCAATCCGATGGGCTTCTCCTCCAGCGAGCGGCAGAAGTTCCTGGACAAACAACAGTTCCCCATCTACGACGGCGCCCAGGAATACTGCCTCTGGCTTGGCTGCATGGGAGCTTTCGATCCGCAAGGCAAAGAGATCATCGTGGCGCTTACCGAGGTTCTGAACCACCTCGGCGTCACCTACGGCGTCCTCCGCAAGGAACGCTGCACAGGCGACTCGGCGCGCCGCCTCGGCAATGATCTCATCTTCGGCCAGCTTGCCGAACAGAACATCGAGAACTTCGAGTCAAACAAGGTCACCAAGGTCCTCTCCATCTGCCCGCACTGCGTCCGCACCATGAGCGAAGACTACAAGGAGTTCGGAAAGAGCGTCCCGATCGAGCACCACAGCGAGTTCCTCGCCCGACACATGGACAGGCTCCCGAAATACGCCCAGGATCGCAAGGTTGTCTTCCATGACCCCTGCTACCTCGGCCGCTACCGCGACATCTACGAGGAACCCCGCGCCGCGGCCTCCCTCGGCGGACTGGTCATCGATCCTCCACGCGCCCGTGAGCGCTCCTTCTGCTGCGGCGCCGGCGGCGGACTCGTCTTCCTCGGCGAAGAAAAGGGCACACGCGTCAACATGACCCGCGCCAAAGAACTGGTGGGCGTCGGAGCCGAAGTGGTGGGAGCGGCCTGCCCGTTCTGCAACACCATGTTCCGCGATGCGCTCACCGCCGTCTCCAGCACCCCCCCGAAGCTGATGGACATCGCCCAGCTCGCCGCCGAGTCCATCCGCGAGAACTCAGCCGTCGGGAACTGACCGTCGCTCCTTCCGGATAATAGGCCGGAGCCCCCTCTCCCTGTGCGAATACCAGTGGCCGCTCAATCCCCGCGCTTGGCCGCTCCGCTTTCCTTCAAGTTGGCGAGATGCCGGAGGAACCGAGGCACGACACGCGTGTACTGGGTGAATCCTTTGCCCCAGGCGGCGCCATCGCGCTTGCCGGCTTCCACCATCGTTTCCAAGGCCCCATCGGTTCCGATTAACAGCACATCGCTCAGCCGCTCGTCGCCGGTGCGGGCGTGGGCAAAGACGATGCCATCGAAGAGCAGAAAGTTCGACCATGATCCCGAACTCGAGTTGGGACACGAGGTGTAGCGGAAACCTCGGGCCGATGGAACCCACATGTCATTCACCAGGAAGTGAGCGCCTTTAACGATGGAATCGGCGACGCGCTGATCGCCGGTGGCTTCGTAATAGTGGCGCATTCCGGTAAGCAACACCCCGACCATGAAGCCGGCGTTGCCTTGGTGCCGAGGTTTACAGAAGCAATGGCCCGGAACCATCTGCCGCTTCCAGCCGCCGTCCGGCGTCTGGCGCTCCAGAACCCGTTCAATGATCATGCGTCCCGCATTGAGGTAAAAGGGATCATAAGTGGCGTTGTAGGCAGCCATGGTCATGATGAGATGCCAGCCGGGTTGGCGGCAGTTGTTGAAGTCGTAGTTGCGGGTGAAGTAACTGTCGTAGCGGTCGGCAGTGCCGAGGGCGGTCTCAAGCGAGCGCCGATCGCCAGTAAGGTAATAATAATCGAGGTGGCCTTCAATGAAGGTGTGGTCAGCGGCGAAATGACTCCTGGGACTGCCCTCGCGGAAGCCGCCTTTCGGCGCTCCCGCCGTCGGGCGCGTCTTGTAATAGTCGCCCGAGTGGCCGATGGCGTGCGCATAGACGGCGCCGACCTGAATGGGGTCGGAGTGCGCGTGAATCGCGTCGATGTCTCGATTGTGCCATTCCATCTCTTCGGCTCCGAGGAAGTAACGCCAGTCGCCGGTGCGAAGGAACTGAAGCAGGAAAGCGTGCTGGGTGTCGTACTCACTGTTGCCCCAGTTGATGAAGCGCTCACCCCACCAGTCCCCGAAATTGAGCATGCCGTATTCACGCGAGGCTTCGCGGTCGCGAAGGTAACCGGCGAAGGTTTGCGTAAACACATCGTCGTATTGCCTGACCACCTTGGACGGGCCAGGCACGGAGATTTCCCCAAACACTCCCGTCTTTTCGTACCAATCCGGAGAGGCGGCGGCCATGCGCACCCGCTGCTCGTCGCTGACGGCGGCGCGGACCTTCGGTTTGCCGAACTCGAACCAGAAATCTTGCGTCTTTGACATTCCCTGGCGAAGTTTGTACACCCCGTTGTGGAGGTAGTAGTAGATGCGATGTTCGTCGATCGTGCCGTTGGCGTAGTCGTACTCATCATCGCGAAGCGGCGGCATGAGACCAAGTTCGAAGCCGTCGGGAGAGATCTTCAGGTCCTTCGGGTAGGTTTGCCAGAAGTCGCGAACCGCAAGCGTGACGGAGTGGGCCCCGTCGTCCCATTCGGCGATGCCTTCCGCTCGTCTGCCCCGCGCGCCGTTGGGTTGAAGAGTGAAGCGGTCATCTGAGTGTTGCTGTAGAACCGCGGGCGAACTCTGGGAAAAAGATCTCGAGGAACCACCGAGCGCCCAGCGTTTAGCCACCCCTGCCAATGGAACTCGAAGGATGAAACTCTTGATCCCGGTGAAATCCGTCACGGTGTTGTCGTTCTCGAAGGTGTGCTGAATGCGGACATAGGGACGGCCGGCCCAGGCATGGAGCCGGATGAGGTACCGAAACAACTTCTTTCCGTCTGGCCCCTGATGGTGGCCGGAGATGCGCACCATGACGCGAACGGGTCCGCGCTCCTCGATGACTACCTGGTCCGGTGCATTCAGGCTGGAGTGAACAACGCCGTCGGATCCGGTGAGCACGAATTCAGCGGGTTTGCCGATGAACCCGCCGCTCCCGTCCGGCGCTGGCTCGAGCATGCCGAATCGCTTCTTCGAGATAGCAAACTGGATGGCGCCCGTGTTGATGACGACGGCATCATCGTTCTCGGAGACCTTCAACGGAGATTCCGGCGCATTGCGCGTCACTTCGGATCCGTACTCCAACACGGCCTCGGTGCCTTTAGTGGCGGAATCGAGAAGCACCCATTTGATGCTTCCATCGGGCCATCGTTGAAGGACGCTTGTCTGAAGCATGATCTCCCTGGAGGCGGAGTCCACCAGTCGCAGATGATCTTCTGAGCCGAGCGTTCCCTTGGGGAACGGGACGCCGGCGGTGACGGGCAGCCCGCCTTTCTCGATCTTGAGAGCCAGACGCTCTTTCCTGGCAGACCCCGCGGCAGGCTGCGGCGCGGCGGTGTGGAAAGTCTGCCACTCGCTCGATACTGTATTGCCCTCGCGGGAGCGGGCAACGATGCGGTAGCGATAGGTCTTGCCCGCGGTGAGTTTGCCGAGGCGCACGCGATGATTATTGAAAGGTTCCTCTTCACTCGCGCGGATTGCCGGGTCGTCAGTCTCCACGGTGGCGGCGGAGGGCCAGTTGGTGAGCCAGGTGATGGTTGCCGAATCGGCCTTGGCCCTAGCCTCGATTTGGCTGATGGCGTAAGTAGGTAGCTTCTGCTGAGGCTTTTGCTTCAGTAGGAAAAGGTCCTCGGTCTTGTATTGGCCGTCCTTGGTGAGCGCCTTGAGCTCAATGGTTTCCCCTCCTTTGAAAGTCTGCGGCTGGGTGAGAAAAGGGCAATTTCCATCGCCTTGTACGTGCGAAACCCATAGGATCGTCTGGTGACCACTCGGATTTTGTTGTTGAGGCCCTCAACGGCGCCATTGGATATCTCTTTTTTGGCGCGGAACCAGTTCAGGATCAGAGGCTCATGTGCGCGCAGCATCCGTGCTACCCGTTTCATTGGTTCCAGGCGGCTGCGCATGGCCCGGAAGCACCAGTAGTCGAGAAAGCCGCCGGCCCAGAACTCGGAGTTGTACTTCCAGAAATGGGAGAAGGTCTCCTTCAGGTCCCAGGCCCGTGCGGTGGCCAGCTTGCTGGCTAACAGGGCATTGAGCTTTTGCCGCGCGCACCCGCGTACCCGGCCGCCGCGGCGTAGTAAGGGCCAGCGCATATGCTTGAGCTTCTGGGCGGCTTTCTTGCTGGTGGCGCGCAAGCGGGTGCTCTCAGCCCGGCGCACCTCATCCACCGCCTGATTCAAATGGCTGGTGATATGGAAGCGATCCAGCACGTGCAAGGCCTGACCAGCCTGAGCGGCGATCACTTGCAAATAGGGTTTCCACATGTCGCTGCACACGAAACGCAGCCCTTTGACCACTTCCGGCCCGAGCGCCTTCAAACCCCGCCGCAGCGTGGCTTGCGAGCGCCGTCGGCCTACCCACAGCAAGCGCCGGCAATTCCTGTCGATTTGGTAGATGACGGTGAGAAAGTTGTCCGCCCGCAGGCCGTGTCCCCAATGAATCTCATCCACCCCGATAGCTTCCACCCCGCCCAGTTGGCGGTGAGCCAAGCCGTACTGAACAAACCATTCCACCGAGCGATAGACGGCCTCCCAACTAGTCTGGAACGCTCGCGCCGTGTCCCGCCAACTCAGCCGTCGCGCCCAGCGCGCCAGCAAACCCATCATGGCGCAGGTCACCGGACGCTTGCCCTCGCTCCAGGGAATGTGCTCGACCACTACCCCGTGCTCGGCACACGCCACTCGCCGTGGCGGGTAACAGAAATAGGTGGGGATTCCCCACAGCGGCACACTCAGCCAGCGGCGTTGCTCCAGGTGGTCGTAGCCCGGCGCTGGTTGCCGGCACTGGGAACAACGCCCCCGGATCTGGCGGTGAGACTGGAGCGTAATCTCGATCGACGACGGTCGTCCTGTTGGGCTGAGCAGACGCACATCTGTATAAATGAACCCCACGAAGTGTTGCACGAGATTCAAAATCGTCTTAACCTGCAGTTGAATAGCTGGTTCTCCTTCGTGGAACAATCTCGGTCGGCTAAACCTGCAGATTACTCCACGGGCCTGGAGGCCAGCTATTCGAACTTGCGCGAGCACCATAGGCGCGAGCGTTCGTTCGGAAGGATTTCCAAAAGAGAGGAAGCCGTCATGAGCGCAGTGGAAATGTGGGAATCGCGCTGTTTGCGATTTCCAAGGGCGGTGGGAAGAGTGGGAAACCGCAGTTTGGTTTTCCACTCTTTCCACGGCCCGGCATTTCCACGCGCCGCCCGCGCGGTCAGGGCGTTCGCTACCCACAGATTCTGCTATACAGCCAAAAAACCTTCCTCCCTCCCCCCTTCAGCTTCTTCTGCTGGGGGGCCATGGGGTGGAAACCCAAGTTCGTTCCCGCCTCTGCAAACCGGCCAGAACTACGTCCAACTGAGTTCGCCGTCCTCCTGCCAGGTGAACAACGCCTACCAGACCTGGCCCAACACTGCTCAGCAGATGAATGTGGGGGCGTTGAACAGCATGCAATTCAACGACCCCATTACACCTCCATCCGGAGTGACCCAAATCGGACTCCAGTTTGCCGTCTACATCATGCTCACTCCGCAAAATGGCAACGGCGTCTGGTGCTTCGACGATCCCGAGATGGAAGTGGATTGTCCGTGATCCGAACTACGCGCCCGCCCGGCTCAGTTCCCGCAACAGTCAGGCCCGCGCCGTAACCCAATCCCGGTTGACGGTGGCTCGCGAGCCCTGCATGACCTCGGCGGTCTCCTCCACCGTCAAACCGGCAAAGAACCGCAGTTCAACCACCCGGCTCTGCTGAGCATCGAGTTTCGCCAACCCCTGCAACGCATCGTCGAGGGCGATCAACTCGAAGCTCTTCTTTTCGGAAATATGCAGCGCATCGTCGAGCACCACGGAAGGCGCGCCGCCGCCTCGCTTTTCCCGATGCACGGCCCGTGCATGATCCACCAGGATGCGGCGGATGATCTCGCCCATCACGGCAAACAGATGCGCCCTGTCCCGCCAATCTGTCCGTTTCTGGTCCACCAGTTTGAGGTACGCCTCATGAACCAGCGCCGTGGTTTGCAGGCTATGCCCTCCCCGCTCACGGCGAAGATGCCGCGACGCAATGCGGCGCAACTCCGGATAGATCCGTGATGTCAGTGCGTCAAGCGCCCGGCGATCGCCCGCCCGCCAACGCGCGAGCAACTCGGTAACACCTTCATCCGGCACTCCAGTAGTATACTGAAGCCTCAGCGTTCAGCTTTTGGAGCATCGCGGATGGCATGCGCTTCAACTCCGTCGCGTGCCTTCCGCCACCCGCATGATGCGACTGCTGGAAGTGCTGCTCCACGGCGGCAGCCAACTCAGCGGCTGGCGGACGGCACGATCCACGAATCCATGCGCGAAACCTTTGGCCTCTCCGCGGAGCGAAGCGGCGTATCACAAGGCCGATGCCGCCATTCAGAAACTCGCGGATCTCGTTGCCGCATATCCGCGCTGATCGCTGACCGCCGTGACTGCAGACTGTTGACTGCTTGCCGCCACGCAGTGCTCTGCTCACAACGGCAATTCCGAGAGCGACAAATTCTTGGATTTTGCAGGCTAGAATATAGCGTCCGGCGCCCCGTAGGGCGCCGGGCAACCGTGCGGGAGCCGGCGTTTAGACGGCGACGAACAACGTCATTCCGTGCCTGTTCACCAGGAGCAGATTCGAATTGGCGGAGTTGTTCAGCGCGTTTGCCAGATCCTCCGTGTTTTTTACCGGCTTATGGTTGGCTTGCTGAATCACGTCGCCGGGTTGAAGGCCGGACTCGGCAGCCTTGCTGGCGGCATCCACATCGGTGACCACCACCCCCTGCGTGTTCGCAGGCAGCCGCAGTTGGGCGCGCGCACCGGCGTCAAGGTTCTCCGTGGTCACCCCATCCAAGGCGGAGTGGGGACCTTCTTTGCCTAGTTTGGCCTGGGTGGTCTTGTCGGGGAACGCATCGAGTTTCGCAGTCAGTTCCCGCTCCGATCCGTTGCGCAGGACCTTCAGTTGCACCATCGAGCCGGGACGCATCATCGAAATCCCGTTGCGCAACTGGTTGCTGTCCTCCACCGTCTTTCCGTTGACTTCGAGAATGATATCGCCGGTCTGGACACCGGCGCGCTGGGCGGGGCTGTTGGGGCTGACGTCTCCCACGAGGGCTCCGCGATTCTCCTTGGCTCCGAAACTCCTGGCGATGGCCGGAGTGACGTTCTGGGGCACGATGCCGAGGTAGGCGCGCGTCACTTTGCCGTCCTTAAGAAGGTCATCCATTACCTGGCGCGCCAGATCGGAGGGAACGGCAAACCCGACGCCCTGACTTCCGCCGGCGCGGGAGATGATGGCGGTGTTGATGCCCACCAGTTCGCCGCGGTCATTGACAAGCGAGCCGCCGGAGTTGCCGGGGTTGATGGGCGCGTCGGTCTGGATAAAGTCCTCGTAGTCTTCGATGCCCAATCCGCCGCGGCCGGTGGCGCTCACAATGCCCATGGTGACGGTCTGGCCGACGCCGAAGGGGTTGCCCATGGCGAGCACGACGTCGCCGACCTGCACCTTCG
>JADLBG010000646.1 GCA_020847895.1 Bryobacterales bacterium | reverse complement strand
GCGAAATGTCCCGCCAAGCATGTGATAGATCGGCACGCCATAAGCTTTGCCGGCCAGATCCCACAATGCGTTCTCAATCGCGTTGACGCCGCTCCCGCGGCGGTTATACGCGCCATGAATCTTGATCTTGCGGAAGATCTTGTCAACGTTGCAGGGATTCTCGCCGACTACTCGGGCCTTATGCGTCAGCACGTAGTTGGGCTGGGGGCCGTCGCCAATCGTCTGGCCGTAACCCGAAATTCCCTGATTGGTATCGATTCGGACGATGATCGTGCCGCCCGAGGCCCCTCCCGTGCCGGGAGTCGCAGGAGGCAGCGGTCCCCTACTGCCGCCGCGTGCGCCCGCTCGACCCGCGGGCGACTGGCCTCCCGGCCCTCTCAGAACGGCGATGCGCATGTCAGTGATTTTCAAATCCGAAGGAATTGAGTTCCGGTTGACATTCTGGGGATACGCTTCGAGGTCAGCCAGGAGGCCAAGCCCCGCAGCTGCCGCGCCCCTGCTCAGAAGCGAACGTCGCGAAATTGCATTTTCTTTTGTGGACATCTACTCTCCTTTCCGTCAGCAAGATCTACTCACCTGTGGAACCGGTCCATTCTCTCACCACATAAGGTATACGAAATTGAATTCAGAAGCAGAGGCTGTCCGCCCCGAAGTTCAATCCTAGAGCGGATAGGGGCTACGAGGTGAACTACGTGTGGGGCATCGGCAGGCTCGGGCAGAAGCAGGGGGGCGCGATTCTGCCGGAGATGATGCGATGGCTGTGGCGCGATCAGCCTGTGCCGACCGACGTGAAGGACATGGTGGAACGGTCGTTACGGGAGCCGGCGCAGAAGTAGAGTTCTACCTTCCGAGGCGGTTCGACAGGCCGGCAGTGTTTTAGTTATTCGGTGTCGACCACGTATCCATCCAAACCGGTAGCAGCCGCGCCAGGTCGGCATTGGCCCGCGACAGGGGCACGCCGGGCTTGAGCCTCCCGATGCCGTTGAACGCGAAGCCCCCCAGGATCACACGGCCTCGATCAAATGCCAGAGGCAGAATCAGATCGGGTTCCGCCTTGACGACCCGGAAACCCCTTCGGCATGACACCGACGATTTGGCGGGGGCGTGAATCCACCATGAGATTCCGTCCGATGACGGATCGGTCCCCCCCAAAATGACGCTGCCAATATCCATAGCTGAGCATTACCGTTGAGGAACGCCCCGAGAAGCCAAGGCTAAGCGGGTCCGGAGCTTCCGGAATTTGGTCCGCCGCGAGGAGCCAGCGGCCGGCCACTGCTGGAACCCCGAGCGCTTCGAGTACCCCATCACTGACAGAGACCGTGCGAACCTGCTCAGGCTCCACCAGGCCCGTGACATTTGCCGTCCCCGAAGTCCACACGCCCAGCGCCTGGAAGGTCTGGTTGTGCTCCGCGTAGGTGTAGTACATCGATGGCGAAAGAGCCAGTCCGTCGGCGGCATTGGCCAGTCCCGCTGCGCCCGGCGCATCCTGATGGAGCGCGACCAGTTCCTCCGCGTTCGGATAGGGCAGCGGTCGAATCAGCACACTGTCCAAGACGCTGAACACCGCGACATTGGCGCCCATCCCAATGGCCAGCGTCAGCACCGCGGCGACGGTAAACATCGGGCTGCGCGCCAGTATCCGCAGACCGTAACGGAGGTCGCCCACCAGCGTTTCGAGAAACGCGATCGTGTTCATGCGGTAAATCTCCTCTCGAATCACCGTGGTGTTGCCGAACTTCCGGAGCGCCGCCGCCCGCGCTTCGTCATAGGGCAGCCCGCGGGCCACGTTTTCGTCGGTCTCGATGCGAAGATAGAACTCGATCTCTTCGGATCGCTCTCGATCCCACTGGGCGCCGAAAGAAACGCCTTATGCTCACTGGTCACTCCGTTGCAGGTTTAAGAATGCGCCCTATGGCGCGCACCAGTTCTTCCCAGCGCGTGGTCTGGACGTTCAACTGTTTCCGCCCGGCAGGTTTCAGCCGGTAGTACCTCGCCTTGCGGTTGTTTTCCGAGGTGCCCCAGAACGATGCGATCCACCCGCGAACCTCCAATCGATGCAAGGCGGGGTAGAGGGAACCGTGTTCGACCTGCAATACATCCCCGGACCCTCGCTCGATGGCATGCGCTATGGTATGCCCGTGCGCCGGACCCAGAACCAGCGTCCGGAGGACCAGCATGTCCAATGTTCCCTGGAGCATTTCGCTTTCGAGCGGCGACTCGTGTCTTGGCATCTGATACAGTGTACTCCAATCGATCATCGACCGGAACGTTCATCCATTTATACGGTGCAACTGCGACTTCTCCGAATCTTTTCAAGAGACAATCGAGTGGAGGTTGTCAGGCAGTGTAACTGCTCGACGGACTTGAAGCGGATTCTGGACATCACGGATTCGCCCGGGTCCACGGCGAATCGGCATGAAGAGCAAAGATCCCCGCGGATTTGTCTCGTGAGGACTCTATAAACGCACGCTGGAGATCACCCGGCCGAATAACGCCCGTTGCTGATACCTGACTGTCGAGCGGCAAGATCCGCCCTGACGGCGTAGAGTTGGAAATCAGAGATCTTCCGGTCTCAATCCGGTCCGCCTAGCCACCCTCGCCAGCATTCGCGGACCAATCTCGTCTTGGTCGTGAAATGTGAACTCGTAGTCTGGCCAGTCCGGGCGGGTAAGCAGCCGATGGGAACCGCGCTGGCGCTTCACTCGCCAGCCAATTCTCTCCGACGCGGCGAGAACCCGCCTCGCTTTACTGGCGGGCCAGTTGCTCATCTGGAATGGTGAAGGAAACTCCAAGCGATGACGACGGAAGCTCGCCGTGCGCGATCCGGTCAGCAATGACCTCAATTGCGAGTCGCTCAGCGTTGCTGATCGCCTCATCCCACGTCTGGCCATAGCACATTACGCCCGGCAGTTCGAGGGCCTCCGCGATCCAGCGCCCGTCTTCCTCTCGATCGAGTTCGATCGTCAGATTCACTCCTTTATCATACTCCCACCAGAGAACAGCCCCGCCAGGATCGGATGATCGGATTACACATCGGTAACGCCGCGGCGTTTACGATCAGTCCACTGGCGAGACTCCTGAACATCAAGTTCCAGAAAAGGGGCTCAACAAGGGGATGCAAGTCTACCAAGGATGTAGATCTGCCAACTTGGTTGCGCTTGTCAATCTTTGCACCCACTGCCACGTTTTGCTTCCGTTTTGCACCTGCTGCCGATTTATGCTTCCGGGTGAGGCACCCGGCCCAAAGGTCCGCAAGGACTTCAGGGATACGGGCACTGCCACTTTATGCTTCTCGACGCTGCCGGATTCTCGTTCAAGCCACACTACCGGAGTAGCCTCGCGAAGGCTTTGCGGCCTTCGTCGAACTTGCCGACGGCAAGAGCACGTTGCGCGTCACCGGTGAAGCGGAAGCTTTTGCGAATGGTGCGCATGGAGGAGTCGATTTCATCGAGGAACGCGCCGATGGCTTCGGCGCGGCGGTGCGGCGTACCGTCCAGGCGGAGGTAGAGGGGACTCGTGTGGGCGAAGACGGGGAAGCCGGCATAGGTTTTGGCTGTCCCGGTGACGCGCGCGGCGATCCAGCCTCCCTGGTCAATTTCGAACTCGCGTTCGAGTTTGGCTTCGCGGCCCTGGATGGATGGCTGGTCCGCGACGATGCGGCCGTCGTGGATGATCTCGATGCGGTCGAAGGGGATTCGGGAGAGGGCGCGGGCGACGACCTTCACGCGGCGGTTGGGTTGGAGAGTGGCGCCGGGTCCTTTACCCTCAACAGTGAGGTCGATCAGCGGGCCGTTGCTGACGAAGGTGCGGCCGGCGCGCAGTCCGTGAATCCAGGTGTCGTAGGTGAAGGCTCCCTCCACCTGAACGAACACGCGGTTGTGGTCGTAGATCCACCAATCGGTCCCGCTCGAGATGGGGATTTGAAGGCCGCAGTTGAGGAGGCGGTAGTAGCGGCCGTAATCGGCGGCGAGCCCATCGGCGACGTTGTAAGCGTCCATCAGGCCGAGCGCGGCGGCGACGGGCACCTCGAGTCCGCTGCCGTTATGGCACCAGATGGTGATGCCGCCGAGATCGCGGGCTTGCGCGCAGAGGGTGGAGAGGGTGGGATAGTCGGGCGCCTTGCCGTCTTTGCCGAGGAGCCCGGTGGAGACGGGCTCGATGGGTTTGGGGATGTTGAGGAAGAGCACGTGACCGTAGCCAAAGTCGCCGAAGGTGTGGTTGTTGCGCGCCTCCTCGCCCATGTCCATGATGGCGCCGTCGCGGGAGAACTGAGGGAGGCGTCCGACGGGGTAGCGATTGGTGATGTAGGGGGAGTCGTTGCGGATGAGGTAGCTGAGGACGCTGACATCGAGGTCTTCGGCGGGCGGCACCATGCGGATGCGGTCGTCGGGGTTTTCGTCGATGGAGAGGTGGTAGTGGGTGTGCGTGTTGCCGGAATACCAGCCGCGGGCTTTCGTATCGAGCAGAGGATGAACGGTGAGATCCACCTGGTGGCGCAAGCCGCTGCCGACTTCAGTAAATTCAACGGCGGCTTCGTGGCAGATGCCGCGGACGGCTTCGATGCGGTAGCGTCCGGCGGGGACGGCGACCTCATACTCGCCGCGGGCGTAGAAGTAGTGGCGGCGGTCCGGCATGGTGCGGATGGCGTTGGCGGGCATGTAGACCTGGCCCATGCCGGACTCGGTGACGCGGAGTTTGGCGGCGATGGGGCGGCCGTCTGGGTCGCGCAGGCGACCGCGGATAATGGCGGGCGCGGAGGTATCGGGCTTCTGGCCACGGAGCGGGGCAAGAAGGGTTCCGGTGGCGAGGACTGGAATGGAGGTGAGAATCTGACGACGGGTGAGATGCGGCGTGTGGCCCATAGGGGCGGATTCTATCATGAGGCGCGCGGGATGGCGGATCTCGTGATAGGATAGGGCGCATTGGAGGATGACTTATGGCGCAGTGCTCCCGACGTAATTTCTTGAAGACCGGACTTGCCGGCGGTGTTCTGGCGGGAACCGGAGTTCTGCCGCTGCCGGCGGCTACTGGAAAAGCAACCGATTGGGTCACGCTGGGGAAATCCGGCGTCAAGGTGACTCGGCTGGCCTTCGGGACGGGAACGTTCAGCGGGCGAGTGCAGAGGGAACTGGGGCAGGACGAGTTTACGAGACTGGCGCGGTATGCCTATGACCGTGGGATCCGGTTCTTCGAGACGGCGGAATCCTACGGCGAGATGCACAAGATGCTGGGGGTGGCGCTGAAGGGGATTCCTCGCGATTCCTACCGGCTGATGTCGAAGGTGACGACGCGGGAAGGCGTGGATCCGCGGGCGAAGATCGACGAATTGCGGAAGCTGGCGAATACGGATTACTTCGATATTCTGCTGCTGCACTATCAACACGTGGCGACGTGGCCGGCGGACACGGTGCGGTGGCAGGATGGGGTGCAGGAAGCGAAGGTGAGGAAGGCCGTGGCGGGGTATGGAGCCTCGGTCCACGGGCTGCCTGCCTTGCGGCAATTTCCGGGGAACAAGTGGCTGGAAGTGGCCATGATCCGGATGAACCACAAGGGCACGAAGATGGACGCCGAGCAGTACAACACGAACGGGTTGGGGAACGTTCCCGAGGTGGTGCGGCACACGCGGAAGGTGCACTCGGAAGGAATGGGCGTGATCAGCATGAAACTGGCGGGAGAGGGCGCGTTCACGACGCGGGAAGACCGGCAGGCGGCGATGAAGTTCGCGTTTCGCAAGGCGGGGGTGGACAGCGTCACGCTGGGGTACAAGAATACGGCGGAGATTGACGAGGCAATTGAGAATTTGAATTTGGCGCTCGCGTAACCGCTTCCTGGCGGCCGGCGGACGCGTTTTCGATAATCCGACAAATTACTATTGAATTCCTGTTGTCCGGGGAGTATTCTTTTTTCAAGGTTCGTCTCGCGTAAATTCCGTGTAACCGCCGCCGGGGCCGGACAGGCAAAGGCCGGTGGTTTTCTTGCAACCAATCGGGAGGTCTCACATGACACGAATTCCGTTGATCCTGGCAGTGTACGCGGCGCTCAGTCTACTGCCCGCGCAAACCATTGATACCAGCGTTCTAGGCGTTGTGACGGATCCCTCGGGGGCAGTGATTGCCGGCGCCTCGGTTAGCGTCACCAACAATGCGACGGGCGTCAAGCGTCCCGCCACAACCGGGGCAGACGGGCAATATGAAATGCGGTACCTGGTGCCTGGCGAATACACGGTGGAGGTAACCGCGACGGGTTTCCGCGCGGCGCGCGCGTCCAATGTGGTGATTCAACTCAACCAGCAGGGGCGCATCGACTTTTCGATGAAAGTGGGCGAGGTGACGGAGGCCGTGGAGGTGACGGCGGCGACCCCACTTCTGCAAACGGAGAACGCGACGCTAGGCGAGGTGGTGGGCGGGGAGCGCATTGTGAACCTGCCGTTGAACGGACGCAACTTCACGCAACTTGCGGCGCTGACTCCGGGCGTCCGGGTTCAGGATCCGAACCTGTTTTCGGCCTCGACGGACGGATCGCGCATTATTGCCAACGGAACGCGCGCGGCGTGGCTTCAGGTGAACCTGGACGGGGTGACGATGGTGAATAACCGGTCGAACTACATCAACCTTTACCCCTCTGTCGACGCGCTTCAAGAGTTCAAGGTGCAGACCGGTAACTACTCGGCCGAGTATGGCGGCAACGCCGGCGCCAACGTGAACCTGCAACTGCGGTCGGGGACGAATCAATTTCACATGAGCGCGTTCGAGTTCTTCCGGCACGACAAACTGGATGCGCGCAATCTCTTCCGCCCGGCGCCGTTTGCGAAGGACCTGCTGCGACGGAACCAGTTCGGGGTGGTTTTGAGCGGACCGATCCGGAGGGACAAGACGTTCTTCATGGTGGACTACGAAGGGGTGCGGTCATCGAGGGAATCGGCGGGGACGAATATTGTGATGAGCGCGGCGCAGCGGCTGGGCGATTTTTCGGCCTACAGCGGCGTGATTCGCGATCCGATCAACAACAACACGCCGTTTGCGGGCAACGTCATTCCCCGCAACCGTCTCAACCCGGTCTCGCTGAACCTGGTGAACACCTACACGCCGCTTCCAAACACGGCGGGGACGGTGAACTACAGCGGAGTCAGTGTTGGCCAGTTGACGATGAACCAAGGCATAGTGCGCCTGGATGAGTACATCTCGAACAAAGATCTGGTGTTCTTCCACTACATCTACTCGGCGCGCGATTTTCCGAATATCAACCTCAACCCGAATTTCCGCTACAACTCGACGTTTCCGAACGACTCGCTGGCCATCCAGCACGTGCACACGTTCAGCGGCAGTTTTTTGAACGAGGCGCGGTTCGGCTTCATCAGAGGGAACGTATCGAAATTGAGCCCGCGAGCCAATTCGGACTTCACCATCGAATCGCTGGGGATCCAGGGGTTGAAGGTGGGCGGACCGAACGGACGGCCGCTGCGCAAGGACGAGCAAGGGTTCCCGGTGATCAATACGGACGGCTTTATCTCGATGGGGGACAGCGAGGCTTCGTCGAACCTGGATAACTCGCGCACGTTCCAGTTCGTGGACAATGTGAGCTTCATTCGAGGGAAGCATTCGCTGAAGTTCGGGGGCGATGTACGGCGCCTGATGGACGACGCCACGACGAACAACTGGCCGTTCTCGCAAATCAGCTTCACCGGGGACATTGCCGGCTATTCCGGGGCTGCGTTCCTGCTTGGGTACCCGCGCACGACGCTGAGTCCGGAGGGGGTGCCGATTTCGGCGATCCGGCAGTGGCGGTACGGGCTGTACTTCCAGGACGACTGGAAGGCGACGTCAAACCTGACGCTCAATCTGGGGCTGCGATACGACTTGCCGGGGCAACCGCACGAGATCAACGGCGTCACGCGGACGCTTCGCTTCGACCTGGACCCGAAAGGCCCAATTCTCTGGCCGGAGCCGGGCAAGGTGGAAGACATCTACCTGGGAGAGTATAAGTACTTCGGACCGCGGCTCGGCTTGGCCTACCGGCTTCCGCGGCGGACCGTGCTTCGCGGCGGCTACGGGATTTTCTATTCGGTGTCGCAGTTCGACAACATGAACATCCTTCAACTGAACCCGCCGAACGGAGGTTCGCTGACGGTGATCAACCCCGCGCTGAATCCAGTGGCCACGATTCAAAACCCCGTTCCAGCGGAGTTGTATCCGGCGAATCCGATCTTCAACGTGGTTTCCGTTCCCATGGACCGGAAGCGCCGGAACGGCTACATGCAGAACTTCAACCTGCAGCTTTCAAAGGAGATTTCGAGAAGCGACGTGCTGGAGGTTGGGTGGGTAGGCACGAAAGGAACACACGTCGATACCAGCTTGCAGAACTTCAATCAGGCGGAGCCGGGGACGGGCGACATCCAATCCCGGCGGCCGTATCCTGCGTATGCGCGCATCCGCATGATTGCGCCGGACGGCAATACGGTTTACCACTCGCTGCAATCGCGGTTTGAGCATCGCCTCTCGAGCGGGCTGAGCGCGACGGTGGCCTATACGTGGTCAAAGACCATCGACGATGCGGGCGAGACCATCAACGCGGGAGGCTGCGTGTGCCAGAATCCTCGCAATCGCGGCAAGGCCGAGCGCGCCGCCAGCGTCTATGACCAGCGCCACCGCCTGGTGCTGGCTTATGTGTGGGACCTGCCCTTCGCGAAGGAATGGAAGGGCCCGCAGGGATTCGTGTTCCACGGCTGGTCCTTCGGGGGCATTGTGACGATGGCCAGCGGGCGGCCGTTCAACATCGTGCAGAGCGGCGACACCTGGAATGCGGACGCGCTCTGGCCGCGGCCCAACGCGGTGCAGGGCGCCTCGCCGCGTTTGGATACACGGACGGCGGACCTGTGGTTCAACACCGCGGCATTCACTCGGTCGACAACTTATGGCACGACTCCTCGGAATCCGGTGGTAGGGCCGGCTCTGCACACATTCGATTTGTCCTTCTCGAAGGCATTCAAAGTGCCGGTGCAGGAGAATCATGCGGTGCTGTTCCGGGCGGAGATGTTCAATATCTTCAACACGCCGCAACTGAACAACCCCGGCGGGACGCTGGGGACGGGAACGTTCGGGCGCGTGACCAGCACGGCGGCGGACAACCGGCAGATTCAGTTCGCGCTGAAGTATACATTCTGAGCACTGGCCGTGCGGCATCGCGCCTCGAGCGCCGCGGGTGCACGGCGATGCGTGTGGGGCACGGTGATGAATTCCCTGGGAGGGCACTGGCCGTGCGGCATCGCGCCTTGGGCGCAGCGGGTGCACGGCGATGCGTGTGGGTCACGGTGATGAATTCCCTGGGAGGGCACTGGCCGTGCGGCATCGCGCCTTGAGCGCAGCGGGTGCACGGCGATGCGTGTGGGGCACGGTGATGAATTCCCTGGGAAGGCACTGGCCGTGCGGCATTGCGCCTTGGGCGCAGCGGGTGCACGGCGATGCCGGGGCCTTCTGGCAGTCAGCGTCATAATGGGGGAATGCGCACGCCGCATGGCATTGCTCTGAGAATCATCGGCCTGGCATTCGCCTGCGAACCGGTCATCGCGGCAGGACCTGTCACGGACTTCGTCCGTCATCGCCTCCAACTTTCCGACGCCGATGTCTTGCGTCTGGAACAGGGAGAGCCGGTGAGCTATGAATTGCGGACACCAGACAAGTCAGAGGTGCTCGTTTACGGCGCTGTGCGCATACGATCCACCTGCGAAGCGTTCATTTCATCGTATGCGGACGTCGAGAAGCTTGCTGACGGAAAGAACTATATGCAGGTCCGCAAATTCAGTTCACCACCGAAGGTATCGGATCTTGCAGACCTGGTCCTCGATCGCGAGGATTTGCGGGAATTGCGCGACTGCCGGCCTGGGGATTGCGAGATCCAGATGCCCGCGCCGCTGATGGAACAGTTCCGGAAGGATGTGAATTGGGATTCCGGTGATGCCGAAGCACAAGCCAAGGCTCTGGTCGCCCGGATCTCGATGGATGCGCTGGCCGCCTACCGGAAGGGCGGCAATCAAGCGCTCGGGGAGTACAACGATAAAGCCCATCCGGCCCGGATTGCGGAATCTCTGCGCGCGGTGATCAGCCGGGCGCGCGATCTACCTGTTTATTTTCCGGAATTCTATCAATACCTCGTGGACTTCCCGGCAGCGCCGCCGCCGCACACCAGGGACTTTTACTACTGGGAGAACGTGAAATTCGGGCTGAAGCCGACATTCCGGATCAACCATGTCTCCATATACCAACCGTCGGCCAATCCCGGGCGCTGGCTGATCGCCAACAAACAACTGTACGCTTCGCACTACTTTCAGGCAGCGATCGATCTATCGCTTTGCCTGCGGGATGACGCGAAGAGCTTTTACCTGCTCACACTCAAAGGCTCGCGCCAGGATGGTCTCACGGGGCCAAAAGGCGGGCTGTTGCGGCGTGTGGTGACAGCGAGGGCGAAAGAAGGACTGACCTTGGCGTTACAGCGGTTGAAGGAGAGGAGTGAGAGCGGCCGCCAGGTTCGGTAACCCTGGAGAAGCAATGAAGCAGATCCCGGAGAGCGTTCGCCGAGCCGCGGAGCGTCTGGATGAAGCTTGGCTTGGAGGCGCAGAACCATTGACGTACATTCCCATTTCACGGCAAGACGCAATAGGACGGCACCACCATCCTCCCAGCGGACATCAGGGCACAGGGTGGGCACAAATTTGGCCACAGTGCCGGAACCGCTATTTCGATTGACCTGGGGAAAGTGCCCGCATCTGTTTGACGGGGCGAGGATTAGATGGAGCCACCCGCCGGGATTGAACCGGCGACCTGCTGATTACGAATCAGCCGCTCTACCAGCTGAGCTAGGGTGGCTTTCTCTGTGATGATAACAACCTGGATGGGAATCCAGCAAGCTCCTCCTATCGTTGAGACTTGGCCACGACTCCGCCCTTTGCTGATACCTTAGTTGTCTATGACGTCTTCGACGACGCCCGCCAAGCCGCAAAACGCCTCTATGAGTTCCGCCCACTGGCGAGCCCTCATTCTGCTTGTCCTATCCGTCGGCATCAACTATATCGACCGCGGCAGCCTGTCGATCGCCGCCCCCGTCCTGCAGAAAGAAATGTCGCTCACTCCCGAGCAACTCGGCCTCCTGCTGTCGGCGTTCTTCTGGACTTACGCCTCTTTCCAGATCGTCGCCGGCTGGCTGGTGGAGCGCTTTTCGGTCAATCTGGTTTTCGGTCTTGGCTTCATGCTCTGGTCTTGCGCCACCGCCGCCACCGGCATGGTCACGGGCTTCGCCGCCTTGCTGCTTCTGCGCGTCCTGCTGGGCGCCGGCGAATCGGTGGCCTATCCGGCATACTCCAAAATCCTCGCTACGGGCTTCCCCGGCCGACATAGCGGACTCACCAACGGCCTGATTGACGCCGGCTCGAAACTCGGCCCGGCGATCGGCACGCTTCTCGGTGGACTGCTGGTGGCCAAATTCGGCTGGCGATTCCTGTTCCTCGCTTTGGGAATCGGCAGCCTCCCCTGGCTGGCAGGTTGGGCCTTATGGGCTCCCAAACCCATCGCCGAATATCACAAGACCTCGAAACGAGGCCCGAGCGCCGCGGAAATCCTTCGTCATCGCGCCTCCTGGGGCACTTTCCTCCTCTTGTTCGCCATCAACTACGCCTGGTATTTTCTGCTCACCTGGCTGCCGACTTACCTGGTGCAGCAGCGGAACTTCAGCCTCGAGCAGATGGCCATCTTCAGTTCCGTCCCCTTCTGGGGGCTGGCGGTTTCCACCACCCTCGCCGGCCACGCATCGGACCGCTGGATCGCCCGCAATGACAACCCCACCAAGGTCCGCAGGATTTTTGTCGCCTCAGGCCTGCTCCTGTGCACTCTGCTGGTTCCGGCCTGTTACGTCGACGACCCCAACATCAGCGTCGCCCTGATCGTCATTGCCTGTCTCTGTTTCGGGCTCACCACCTCCAATAACTGGGCAATTACGCAAACCATTGCCGGCCCCACCGCCGCCGGCAAATGGACGGGACTTCAGAACGGCTTCGGCAACCTCGCCGGCGTCGTCGCCCCGTATCTCACCGGCGTCATCGTCCAGCGCACCGGCAAGTACGACTACGCGTTCCTGCTGGTCGCCCTTTTTCTTCTGATGGGCGTCGCGTCGGCGCTGCTTGTCATCGGTCCCATTCGCCAGATCGAGTGGAAGAAGCAGCCGGCTGCGAATTGATGACAGGTTCTCAGCGGCCGCTATTTCTTCTTCGCGGGTGTACTCGCCGCCATCCGTACCAATTCCTGCCGCTTCCCTTCCTTCCACATCTGCTGAATCTTCTCCTCCGGCAACCCCTCGACGCGGCCAAGAAGGATGAACGCCGGCAGCGCATGGCCAAGGTTTCGCCACTGGGCCATTTCGATCAGCGAGGGCAGGGCGCGCTCGCGTAGCAAGCCGAGCGTGCCCGCATCGCGCTTTTCGGTGAAATTGACCAGCGCCATGGATGCTTTGTTGCGGTCGGTGAACTGGACCGAATTCAGCATTTCGACAAACCAGGTCGGCGACACCCTGATTTCCGAGTCCGGGTGAAGATCGGCGTAAACCGCAATCGCGCTCAGGGCGCGCATGGCGTTGTTGCGAACGGTGGGATCGAAGTCCTGGATGGCGTACTGCAGATCATTGGCCACCACCTTCTTCTTCGACGAATAGCCGAGCACGTAGGCGGCGATGGCGCGCTGTTGTTCGTCCGCCGCGCCGCGCAGCACTTCGCGCAGCAGATCAAAATATTTTTCTGCATAGGTGACGAACTTCTCCTGGCACTGGCGGGAATCGGGGTCGGTCAGCAGCGAGTGGCCGTGGGTGAGGTCTTCTTCGACGTTTCCGTGCTTTCCCGCCAGTTCGAGCCCGGTAATGAAGTCCAGCCAGGTTTGCGAAACTTCATCGGGAACCTTCAGATCCAGTCCCGGCGGGCTGTGGAAGTCGAAGTGAGGCGCTCCGCGCTCCTCGATTCCGACATAGAGAACCGCCTTTCCGTTGTCGCAACACACGGCGGCGAGGCTGGCGAGCGCAACCCCTTCGATCCCCTCGATTCTCTCCTCGGTGTCCGTCTTCGAGGCAGGCAGCGGATCTCCTTCGAGAACGCCCAGCGCTTTGCGGACCGCCTCCGGCTTCACCTTGCGCAAGCCGAAAATCTCGATAACCCCCACGCGCGGGGCTTCCGCCGGCAAGAGGCACGCGGCCGATACCAGACACACTACCATCCGGAGCATATGCTTCCCCATTGGACGTATCTGCCGCCTGTTTGGCTACGCATCCGTTTTCCGCGCTACCTCGGCTGGTAGCCCGGTCCGTAAAGGACACGCCCGGCGCGCTCGGCGGTGACCGAGCCGTTGCGCAGAGCGATTCGCCCGTTCACCACCACGTCGCGCACGCCCGTAGCAAGCGCGAAAGGATCGTCGAACGTGGCATTGTCCGTGATTTTCGCCGGGTCCAAAATGACCAGGTCCGCCTTCATGCCGGGGCGCACGATGCCGCGATCGTAGATCCGCAGGCGCTGCGCGGGCAGGCCGCTCATCTTGTGGACGGCGTCCTCCAACCGGAGAACTTTGCGCTCGCGGACATAGCGCGCCAGAACCCTGGCAAACGTGCCGTAGCTACGCGGATGGGCCATCGTAATGGAGCCGTCCGAGGCGATCATCGTATACGGATAGCGCATGATGCGCTCAATGTCGTCCTCGAAGATCCAGTGAAAAACCGCGCTGCAGCCGCCGCTTTTCTGGATCTCCATCACCAGTTCCGCGGCGTTGTCCATGGTCGGTTCGATGCGGCGGGAGTGCAGGATATCCGCCAGCGAATGCCGGCTCAGCGATTTATCCGCGGGGCAATCCGTGAGGACAATGTTCCGCGGGTCTCCGCCTCCCCGTTCTCCCTCGATGCGGCGGGCGATTTCCGTCTTGATGCGCTGCCGCTGTTCGGGCGCCGCCAATCGTTCCAGCAGCGCCTTGTTCCCCCCGCCAAAGGCCCATTGGGGAATCAGAGCGGCGCCAAGGGAGGTGTGCGAGGCGGTGTAGGGGTATTGATCCACGGTGACGTCCACCCCGCGCGCGCGAGCCTCGTCAATCAGCCTTAACGTGTCCGCGCTCTTGCCTCGATTCGCCTTGCCTCCCACTTTGTGGTGGGTAATTTGCGTGGGTAATCCCCCTTCTTCCCCTATGCGGATCGTTTCCTTCACCGCCTCCACCACCGCGCCGGCCTCGTCGCGAATGTGCGAGATATGGAAGCCGCCGTATTCGCCCGCAACCCTGGCAAGTTCAATCACCTCCTCCGTGTCCGCGAAACTGGCAGGCGTGTAGAACAGGCCGGTGGAAAGTCCCATCGCTCCATCGAGCATTCCTTGCCGCACCATCTCCTTCATGCGAGTCAGTTCCTGGGGAGTGGGCTTGCGGTTATCCATGTTCATTACAAGACGCCGGATGGATCCGTGGCCGATGCACAGGCCCATGTTGACGCTCATGCGGAACTGCGCAAGTTTATCCAAGGCTGCTTTGAGGGGGACGGGAGAGGCGCCGTCGGGACCGCCGATCAGGGTGGTGACGCCCTGGTAGAGATAGCCCTTGGCGGTTGGCTCGTCAAAGATAGCTGGGTAGGAATGATTGTGGATGTCCAGGAAACCCGGCGTGACGGTAAGCCCCGCGGCATCGAGCATGGTGGAGGCCGCATGCCCGCGCAGATGCCCGAGAGCCACAATCGTATCTCCGCGGATTCCGATGTCCGCATAGAAATATGGATTTCCGGAGCCATCCACCACCCGGGCTCCAGTTATCAGGATGTCGAAAGGCTGTTGGGCAAGCAGGGAGAAAGACAGGGCAAACAGGATTAGAACCGCGGCCATCTCCTCAGTTTACTGTCTTGAGGGTGTGCCGGACGGACACAGTAGTGTGTCCGCAAATCCTGTCAGCGATCGGCCTTAGGCGAGGACGAGAGCATCGCCAGAAACAGCCCGACGATGAAAAATAAGGGAATTAGATTGATGATCCACATGACCCCCGATGACTCCATATTCATAACGATGCAATTCCCTTTCCAAAGATTCTTGTTCTTCGCTTCGAAATCCACGCCGCCGTGGATTTATTTCCTTCCTATCAAATAGTGATGCCCCCCGCGGCAGCGTTTCAGCGGCCGCCTGCCGAGAAGTAAGGAATGTTCGGCACAATGTACCAGCGGTCCCCTTCCCAGGCATTCCTGACATACCATGACGATTCACTGGACACGGACGTGGGCATGTTGACGGGGATGGCGACATTGGCGCCCTTTCGCTCCTCTCGCATACCCGGCGCCGCCGGATCTCCTCCCGATCCGGCCGGCACCACTGCGACCGTTGCCGGGACGATGGCAATTTGTTCTTCTTTTCTTTCGTTTGCCACCATGGTCCGGACGATGCGCTCGCTCAATCCCTGTCTGGCCAGCCAAGCCAAACCCTCCACGGAGACATCAAACTGCGTTTGCTTGTGGAAGATCATGTCGATAATGAACCGTTCGCTGTAGCCGGCTTGCGCCAGCAGGACCACGCCCTGATTGGTAAGGACGTTCTTCCTCACTCCGCTTGCCGGCGCCGGCCCGCTTCCCTCCGGGCTTTGCCCGTTCAACATGCCTGATCCGATTGTCAAAGAACACGCTAACGCCATCAGAAGCATCATCAAAGAGGACCTCCTCCGCTCACATATCGGACGCCCTCACTTACATAAGCGATTTTCTG
>JADLBG010000645.1 GCA_020847895.1 Bryobacterales bacterium | reverse complement strand
TCACCTGTCTCACCGGCCGCCCGGCGCTCTGCGCCCACAGCAAGCCGCACCATGCCATCCACATCGCAACTGTTTTCATGCCGGATACCTCCACCACTCTATACCCATCCTGAAGGATCTTCAAAAAATCTCAGTGAATTTCCCGATACTTTTCGACCACAAGCGGGTTGTATGCTCATCCATGTGGGATCTGTTCCTTCCTTCGGCTAGCTTCGACGGGGAAGTGAATCGGAGGAAGGGACATCCCGCCCAATCGCCGGTAAGCTCGCGGATGCGCATAGATAAGTTCCCGGCCGCGGAGCAGACGCAGTGGTCCGAGTCAGCGTTTCCTTTTGCCCGCGGGCTTCGAGACGTGTGGAATTCCCAAAGCCGCGAGCAACTCCCGCGCGCCTGCGTTAAAGTTCCTGCGAAAATCCACATGCTGAAAGGCCGAAAGAGTCCAGGAGAGCCTCTTTACCTGGCAGGTTTTGTAAATCACCGGAAGAATTCGTCCCTTGTAGCGCTTCTCTTCGAGCGCGAACATCAACTCTCGTTTCACCCACTCGGACTCGACGGCCTGCGGAGAAAGTACCAGGACGAACCAATCGCACCTCTCGAGCGCGGCGCCGATCTCATCGTGCCATTCCTGGGCTCCACGGATATTGGCCTTGCTGAAAAACGGCCTCATCTCGTGCTCCGCCAGCACACGCACGATCCGGTTCACGAATGCGATGTTCTTGCTCGAATGCGAGACAAACACCTCAGCCGGTACGGCGCGTCGTTTGCGGGGCATAGGCGGGTTTGTTTAAGAGGTCCAGGATCTGTTTGCCCGTGGTCACGGGGTCTTCATAGCGGATCTGAGGCAGAGACTCGAGGATCCACGGCGCCGCCTTGGTAGGCCGGAGAATGATCGGGATCAGGCGTCCACTGAGGTGCTCCGCGCCCAGAGCATAGGAGATTTCGAGTGAAACCCACCTGGATTCCATCGCCTTGGGTGACAGGAATACCAACAGCGCCTTCGAGGATTCCAGAGCTTGCTGGATTTCCGAGGCGAACTCGGACCCGGGCAGGAGATCCCGTTCCGGATCCCACACCTCCAATCCGGCGTTTCGCAATTGGGCAGCGACCGGCTGCACAAGTTCCCGGTCCGCCGCCGCGTAGCTCAAGAAGATCTTGTTGCCCCGTTTCCGCATTTTCCACACTCAGTCTAACAAGACTCCACGCCCGGCTCCATCCTGTAGAATTCGAGATACAGCAATGACCCTCACCAGAAGACACTTCGCCGCCTCCGCCGCGGCGCTGGGGGCGCAGGCGGCGCTTCCCGCCTCGATGGCCTCCTCGCGGCCGAATATCCTGTTTCTCATGGACGACCAGCACCGGGGCGACTGTCTGGGAGCGGAGGGCAATCAGGTCATCCGCACTCCCACCCTGGACACGCTCGCTCGCGAGGGGGTGCGCTTCCGCTGCGCCTACACCTCCACGCCGAGTTGCACGCCTGCCAGAGCGGGGCTGCTGACAGGGCTCTCGCCCTGGAATCACGGCATGCTCGGCTACAACAAGGTAGCGCGGAAGTACGCCTGCGAGATGCCACGGCTTCTGCGCGATGCCGGCTATTACACCATGGCGATCGGCAAGCTGCACTATGCGCCGCAACGGAATCTTCACGGCTACCACACGGCGCTGCTCGACGAATCGGGACGCGAGGAATCGGTGGATTTTCGCAGCGACTACCATTCCTGGTTCTATAGCCAGGCTCCGAATCTGGATCCCGATGCGACCGGCGTGGGCTGGAACGACTATAAGGGCAAAGCCTATGTGCTGCCGGAGCGCCTTCATCCGACAACATGGACAGCGGATTGCGCTGTCCGTTTCCTCGACACCTATCAGCGCAACGAGCCATTTTTCCTCAAGGTTTCGTTTGCCCGGCCGCACAGCCCCTATGATCCGCCGCCGCGGTGGATGAACGCCTACGCCGATGCCGGCGTGCCGCGGGCGCGCGTGGGCAAATGGGCGGAGCACTACCGGACGCGAAGTTGGGACTGGGACGACATCTGGCACGGCGATGTGGGCGAGGCAGCCACGCGCACGGCACGGCAGGCCTACTACGGAAGCGTGAGTTTCGTCGACGAGCAGATGGGGCGAATCGTCGAGGCGCTTACCAAACGGGGCTGGCTCGAGAACACGCTGATCGTGACGGCGTCCGACCATGGGGATATGACCGGGGATCAATTCCTGTGGCGCAAGTCCTATGCCTATGAGCCGTCGGCGCGAATCCCGATGACGCTGCGCTGGCCCAAGGGCATGGTGGCTGCCGGGCGGGGCATGGTGAGCGAGCATCC
Source organism: Bryobacterales bacterium (assembly GCA_020847895.1). Lineage (GTDB taxonomy): Bacteria > Acidobacteriota > Terriglobia > Bryobacterales > Bryobacteraceae > CADEFT01. Next base: position 17,987 of record JADLBG010000645.1, on the reverse strand, counting down.
TGTGGAGTTGCGCGACATCCTGCCGACATTTCTCGATGCGGCGGGAGCGCGGGCTCCGGGCAAGTTGGATGGGCAAAGTCTGCTCGATGTGGCGCGCGGAAAGACGGAGAGCTGGCGGCGCCATATCGACCTCGAACACGATGTCTGCTACGACCCTTCGAACCACTGGAACGCGCTCACGGACGGCAAGACCAAGTACATTTACCACGCGCGGGATGGCGCCGAACAGCTTTTCGATCTGAGCAGCGACCCCAATGAACTGCATGACAGAAGCGGACAGCCGGCGGCGGGGGACACGCTGCGCCTGTGGCGCGCGCGGATGGTGGAGCATCTTCAAATCCGCGGTCCCAAGTGGGTCAGTGGTGGCAAGCTCATTCCAAGGCCGCAAGGGATGTCGCTGTCCCCCAACTATCCGAAAGCGGAGGCATGAAGGAATGACATACAGCAGGCGCTGGTTTCTGGGTGCGCTCGGCGCCGCGCCGTTCGCTTCGCAGGCGGAGGGTGTGACGCCGGAGTTGATTCTGCACAACGGGGTCATTCACACCGTGGATGCCTCGAATCCCCGCGCCGAGGCCGTCGCCATTGCGGGAGGGCGGTTCCTGGCTGCCGGAACGAATGGGGAAATACTGAGACTCGCCACGGCCCGCACGCGAAAGGCGGATCTGGGCGGCAAGACCGTGGTCCCGGGGTTCATCGATGCGCATACGCACGTGGCCTCTTCGGGGCTGCGGCATCTGCGGCAGGTGGATTGCGACCTGCGTTCGATTGCGGCCATTCAGGAGGCTATTCGCCAGCGCGCCGCAAAGACGCCGAAGGGGGAGTGGGTTGTAGGCTTCAAGTACGACGATACAAAGACAGGCGAAGGGCGCAAGCTGACGCGAGCCGACCTCGACGCCGCCGCGCCGGCGCATCCCTTGTTCATCGAGCATCGCGGCGGCCATACGGCCTATGTCAACTCGCTGGCGCTGCGCATTGCGGACGTTAATGATAAAACGCCCGATCCGGCGGGCGGCCAATTCGACCGCGACAATTCCGGCCGTCTCACCGGCGGGTTGCGCGAGAATGCCACGCGGGTGTTCCATCAAAAGCTTCCCAACAAATACTCACGGGACGACCGGCGGGAAGGCGTGAAGCTGATGACGCGGATGTTCGCGCGCGCCGGGGTGACGAGCGTGCATGACGCGCAGGGGTCGCCCGAGGACTTGTTCGCTTACCAGGATGCGCGCGCGGCGGGGGAACTGCGGGTCCGCGTCTATCACCTGCTGAACTACCGCCACCTGGACCGCATGTTGGAGGCGGGCATCCGCACCGGCATGGGCGATGAATGGATCCGCGTGGGGGCAATGAAACTGGTTTCGGACGGCTCCATCTCCGAGCGCACCGCCCATCTGTCGCAGCCCTACACCGGCAGGCCGAAGGATTTCGGGATTCAGGTGATGCCGGAGGAGGAGTTGTATCACTACGCGCGCAAAGCGCACGAGGCTGGCTGGCAGATCGGGACTCACGCCAATGGCGATACGGGAATCGACATCGCCCTGCGCGTCTATGAGCGGCTTCAGAAAGAGATGCCGCGGCGCGATGCGCGCTACCGTTTAGAACACTGCACGCTGATCAACGACTCCCTCATCCGGCGCATCCGGGCTTTGGGCGCTATTCCCACGCCGTTTTCCACGTACGTGTATTATCACGGCGAGAAGATGAGCGAGTACGGCGCGGAGCGGTTGAGCCGCATGTTCGCTCTGCGGAGCTTTCTCGACGCGGGCATCCGCCCCACGCAGGCGTCAGACTATCCGCCGGGGCCGTTCGAGTCGATGATGGCGCTGCAATCCGAGGTGACTCGAACCGACACGAAGGGCAATGTCTGGGGACCGCGGCAGAAGGTGACCGTGGACGAAGCCCTGCGGATTGGAACGCTGCACGGGGCGTACGCTTCCTTCGAAGAAACGCACAAAGGCTCGATCACACCAGGAAAGCTGGCGGATCTGGTGGTGCTGGGCCGCGACCCGAAGACGGAGCCGCCATCCACCCTGGTGACTATCCCGATCGAGCGAACGATGGTAGGGGGCAGTTGGGTGTACGAGTCCTAAAGAGATCCTCAGGAGAGGCGTACGCCGCGCCGGCGCGCCCACTCCGCGCCCAATTGTTCCTGGAGTTCCCGCGAAAGTTCGCGCTCCGTAAGCTGGAAAATGATCGTCTCTTCCTTGAGGAAGTGCTTGCGGGTTTCCGCCACGGTGTCGAGCAGAGACTGCCGGGCCTCCTCCAATTGAAGCGAGGAGAGAACTCGAGACAGGCCCGAATCGATCACTTCATGGTCAGTGGGTACGGGCGCGCCATCGCCGGAGACAGGGGGAGGGGGAAGAAAGCCACGAATCGCGGGCACCAGCAGTTCGTCTTCGAGATTGGCGTGGCTGCCAAGCGCCGATTGCAGACATCCGGCGCGGATCTTCAGTTCCCCGAGATCGGAGGAGGCGGTGGTGCGCTCGATGAGTTCCAGCAGCGGGTATATGGCGCCGTGTTCGCCAAGCAGGGCCTGTGTGATTCTCATCGCGTCTTCATCGCCTCCCGTTATCCAACACCTTCCTGGCCATGGTAGCCCGGAGGGGACGTTCCAGGCAGTGACTCCGGTCACGGAGCGCCAAGTCTGATCCGGGTGTGGTCTTTTGCGCAACTGGGGAGATTGGCGCATCTTGCGGGCAAGCTTACGTTTGCACGTACCCGGCGGGCCCCGGACTGTGGCGGAGGGCGGTCCGCCGCTGCTTTGGTATGGGAATTGCACCTGTTGTTTTGGAGGAGTTCTCGTGTCAAGCGCCCGTCCGAGTCATCCGCGGTGGGCTCCCATCCCCAAGAACCCCGCCGCGTGGCGGATTCCGCCCAACCTGAAAGATCTGGACAACTGCCGCGCCACGTTCTCCTGGGAAGCCGCCCGCCGGGAGTTTTATGGTGACGCGGAGTCCTTCAACATTGGCGAACTGGCGGTGGACCGGCAGGCCGCGGGGCCGCTGCGAGACCATATCGCGATGCGCTGGCTCGGACGGGACGGCGCCGTTCTCGACACTACCTACGGGCAACTGCGCGAACGGACGAATCGCTTCGCCAATGTGCTGCGGCGGCTGGGAGTCAATAAAGAGGGTCGCGTGTTCATGCTGGCCGGACGCATCCCGGCGCTCTATGTCGCCGCGCTGGGAACACTGAAGAACGCGAGCGTCTTCTGCCCTCTCTTTTCGGCGTTCGGTCCGGAACCCGTGCGCCAGCGTTTGCACCGCGGCAATGCGAAAGTGCTGGTCACCACCGAAAGGCTCTACCAAAGGACTGTCAAATCTCTGCTGGCCGATCTTCCCGAATTGCAGCATGTTCTGTTGGCGGACGCGCGCCAGGATCAGGATGCGAAGGTTCTGGCGCTCGAACCGCTGCTCGAGCAAGCCTCCCGCGAATTCACTGTTCCCCAGACCGCGCCGGAGGATATGGCCCTGCTTCACTTCACCAGCGGGACCACCGGCATGCCCAAGGGCGCCATCCACGTGCATGGCGCCGCGCTGATGCATTATCTGACCGGCAAGTACGTGTTGGACCTGCATCCGGGGGATCTCTTCTGGTGCACGGCCGATCCGGGGTGGGTGACGGGCACGTCCTATGGAATCATCGCGCCGTTGCTGCACGGCGTAACCAACATTATTGACGAAGGCGACTTCGACGCGGAGCGCTGGTACGGCGTGCTGGAGCGGCAGAAGGTGACCGTGTGGTACACGGCGCCGACTGCCATCCGCATGCTGATGCGCGTGCCTGGCGAACCGCGCTCGCGCTATGACCTCAGCCGCCTGCGTCTGGCCGCCAGCGTGGGGGAACCGTTGAACCCGACCGCCGTCGTCTGGGGCCAGGAAACGCTGGGGCTGCCGATTCATGACAACTGGTGGCAGACGGAGACGGGCGGGATCATGATCGCGAACTTCCCTTCGATGGACATCCGGCCCGGATCGATGGGCAAGCCTCTACCCGGCGTGGAGGCAGCCATCGTACAGCGGGCGGGCGCGAACGTTACATTGATCGAACAGCCGGATGTGGAAGGGGAACTGGCGCTCCAACCCGGGTGGCCCTCGATGTTTCGCGGCTATCTTCACGAGCCGGAACGCTACGCGAAATGCTTCGCCAGGGATTCCGCCGGCAATAGCTGGTATCTCACCGGCGATCTGGCAAGGCGCGACTCTGATGGTTACTTCACTTTCGTCGGACGCGCGGACGACATTATCAAAACGGCCGGTCACATGGTGGGTCCGTTCGAGGTGGAGAGCGCGCTCATGGAACACCCCGCCGTAGCCGAGGCCGGTGTGATCGGGAAGCCGGATCCCACCATCGGCGAAATCGTCAAAGCCTTTGTGGCGCCCAAGCCCGGCCACACGCCGGACGAGAACCTGCGGCTGGAACTGATCGGCTTCTGCCGCAAGAAGTTGGGGGCGGTGATTGCTCCCAAGGAGATCGATTTCACCACCCAGATTCCCCGAACGCGCAGCGGCAAGATCATGCGCCGTCTGCTCAAGGCGCGGGAACTGGGGCTTCCGGAAGGCGATCTCTCCACACTGGAGCCGGGCTCATGACGGATCGCGATCACTTGCTGGAACTGCTCGGCCAGATGCTGCTGATCCGGCGCTTCGAAGAAAAGTGCGCCGAGTTGTACACGCAGCAGAAAATCCGCGGATTCCTGCATCTCTACATTGGGGAGGAGGCCGTAGCCGTTGGTGTCATACAGGCACTGCGCGCCGAGGACGGCATCGTCTCCACCTATCGCGAGCACGGCCACGCGCTGGCGCGCGGCATGACGCCTGGCTCGATCATGGCGGAGATGTACGGAAAGCAGGAAGGCTGCAGCCGCGGCCGCGGCGGGTCGATGCACCTGTTTGATGAGACGCTGCGGTTCTATGGCGGCAACGCAGTGGTGGGGGGCGGTCTTCCGCTCGCTGTCGGTTTGGCGCTTGCCGATAAGATGCGCGGCCGCGCGTCAATTACCTGCTGTTTCTTTGGCGATGGCGCGGTGGCGGAGGGCGAGTTTCATGAGTGCATGAACCTGGCCGCGCTGTGGAAGCTGCCGGTGCTGTTCGCCTGTGAAAACAACCGCTACGCCATGGGCACGCGGATCGATTTTTCTCATTCCGTGACCGATCTTTCGAAGAAAGCCGCGGCGTACTCGGTGCCTGCAAGCGCGGTGGACGGAATGGATGTGCAGGCAGTGGAGCAGGCCGCCGGCGAGGCCGCGGAGCATGTGCGTTCCGGCAAGGGCCCGTACTTTCTGGAGTGCCGCACCTACCGCTTCCGCGCGCACTCGATGTATGACCCGGAACTGTACCGCGACAAGGCGGAAGTGGAAGAGTGGAAGAAGCGCGATCCGATCCCCGCGCTGATGCGGCGCATCGAGCCGGACAGCGCGAAGGCAGAGTCGCTGGTTGACGAACTCGAGCGGCGCGTGGCCGGCCAGGTGGGCGATGCCATCGCCTTCGCCGAATCCGGCACATGGGAACCGGTGGAGGATCTGCTTCGATTCGTCTATTCGGAGCGTCCATGAACTACCGCGAAGCAGTGCGGGAAGCCATTCGCAAAGCCCTGCGGGCCGACGACCGCGTGTTCCTGATGGGCGAAGACGTGGGCCGCTACGGCGGCTGCTACGCCGTGAGCAAGGGCCTGCTGGCGGAGTTCGGGCCGGAGCGCATCCGCGACACGCCGCTCTCGGAATCGGCGTTTGTGGGCGCGGGCATCGGCGCCGCGATGGGCGGCATGCGGCCCATTGTCGAGATCATGACCGTCAACTTCAGTCTGCTGGCGCTCGACCAGATTCTGAACAATGCCGCCACCTTGCTGCACATGTCGGGAGGGCAGTGCCACGTTCCGCTGGTGATTCGCATGGCCACAGGCGGGGGGCGGCAGCTTGCGGCGCAGCACTCGCACAGTCTCGAGGGCTGGTATGCGCACATTCCGGGAATCAAGGTGCTGACTCCGGCCACGCTCGAGGACGCCCATGGCATGCTGCCGGCGGCGCTCGAGGATCCGGACCCCGTGTTGATTTTCGAGAATGCGCTGCTCTACAACATGGAAGGAGAGTTGCCGGCGGACGCGGGTCCCGTCGACATTGCTCACGCAAAGGTGCGGCGCGCCGGACGGGACATTTCGGTGATCACTTACGGCAACAGCTTGTGGAAGGCTCTCGAAGCCGCGGAACGGCTGGCCGGAAAAGGTATCGAAGCCGAGGTGGTGGATCTACGCACGCTGCGGCCGCTCGATGAGCGGACGATCATCGAGTCGGTCTCCCGGACGCATCGGGCATTAGTGGTAGACGAGGGCTGGCGCAGTGGAGGAATCTCCGCGGAAGTGAGCGCGAGGCTGATGGAACAGGCTTTCTATGAACTGGACGCCCCGGTGCAACGTCTTTGCGGAGCGGAGGTTCCCATGCCCTACGCGATGCACATGGAGTTGGCGGCAATCCCACAGGCGGCAGCCATCGCCGCGACTGTGGAAGGGATGGTTCGCGCCCATGGCTGAGTTCTGCATGCCGAGTCTCGGCGCGGATATGACGGAAGGCACGCTGGCACAGTGGATGGTAAAGCCCGGAGACTCCGTCAAGCGCGGCGATATCATCGCCATCATCGGCACGGAAAAAGCGGATATCGAGGTTGAAGTATACGAATCGGGCACCGTAGAGAAGCTGATCGCGAATCCGGGTGACAAGCTGCCGGTGGGCGCTCCGCTAGCCATCATCCGCGGGGAGGGAGAAGTTCCGGCCGTTGCCGCGGAAGCGCCACCGAAGGCCGCGCCGCGGGTGAAGGTTTCCCCCGCGGCTCGCAAGCTGGCGCAGGAGTTGGGCGTCGATCTTGAAAAGATTCAGGGGTCGGGGCCGGGCGGCGTCATCGAGCGGAGCGACGTAGAGCGGGCCGCGAAACCGGCGGCGCCCCCTGCAGCAGCCCCCGGGGCGGGGATGCGCCGCGCCATCGCGATGGCGATGGCCCGCTCGAATCGCGAGATCCCGCACTATTATCTTTCGGCGCAAATCGACATGAGCAGGGCGCTCGGCTGGCTCGAACGGTTCAATCAGCAGCGTCCGATCGAGGCACGGGTGCTGCCCGCGGCGATGCTGTTGAGGGCAGCCGCGCTCAGCCTGGTCCAGGTGCCCGAGTTGAACGGTTTCTACAGCGGCGATGAACTCAAGGTCTCCGCGGAAATCCATCTGGGCGTGGCCATCTCCATTCGCCGCGGCGGGCTCATGATACCGGCGATCCTTTCGGCGCAACAGAAGTCCGTCGAAGCGATGATGGATTCACTCCGGGATCTCATTACGCGAGCACGCTCCGGCCGGCTGCGGAGTTCCGAGATCACCGAGGGCACCATCACGGTCACAAACCTCGGCGATCTCGGAGTGGAGACGGTATTCGGAGTGATCTATCCCCCACAGGTGGCCCTCATCGGATTCGGCCGGATTGTCGAGCGTCCGTGGGTGGAGCAGGGCACGCTGGTTGCGCGGCCCGTCCTGACGGCGACGCTGGCCGCGGATCACCGCGCCACGGACGGGCATCGCGGCGCGCAGTTCTTACAGGCGCTCGACCGCATTCTTCAGGAGCCGGAGAAACTATGAGCGAGACGGAAATCCGGCAGGCCATCTTCGACACGCTGCGTGGGATCGCTCCCGAAGCGGACGCGTCATCGGTGAGGCCCGATGAGAACCTGCGCGAAGCCCTGGATATTGACTCGTTCGATTTTCTGAACCTGCTGATCGGCTTGCACAAGCGGCTGGGAGTGGAGATTCCCGAAGCCGATTACGGCAGGCTGGGAACGCTCGAGGGTCTGGTTCAGTATCTGGCGTCAAAGCTGGGGGGGCCTGACCATTCGGAAACATCGAGGCCGTGCTCGTCGATGCGGGTCCAGACCACTTCCGACTGATGCCCGTGCATTTCGAAGATCTGGCGGACAAGATCGCAGACGGGTTCGCACCCGCGCTCATAGAAGACGAGGATGGAGGGACCGGCTCCGCTGAGGGTGCATCCGAGAAGGCCTGGGGCGCGCAGACGGAGTGTTTCCTCGAGCCCGGGAACGAGTTTGGCGCGATAGGGCTGGTGGAGACGATCCTCGAGGGCGGCGGGGAAAGCGCTGGTGGTTCCCGTGGCGAGGGCGGCGATGAGGAGCGCGGCGCGCTGGATGTTGAAGACGGCGTCGGCGCGGGAATAGGCGGCGGGGAGTACGTTGCGGGCCTGCGAAGTGGGCAGTTCGAAATCCGGGACCACGACGGCCACGCCATAGCGCGCGGGGAGTTCCAGGCGTACGGCGCGGGTCATTCCGCCGGAATCGATGGCGCTGGCGACAATCGAGCCGAGCACCGCCGCCGCCACGTTATCCGGATGCCCTTCAATCTGCGCCGCCTCATCAAGGATGCGCAGCGGCTTCCAGCCGAGGCCGAGGAGTTTGTCGGCAATCACCACTCCCGCGGTGAGGGCGGCCGCGCTGGAACCCAGGCCCTTGCCGAGCGGGATCTGATTGTCAATCTCGAGCTCAATTGGAGGCAGCGTGTCCTGATGAAAATCACACGCGACCTTGAGGGCCGTCTGCCAGATGAGGTTGTCCTCGCCCGTGGAGATGGAGGCAGCATCTCGTCCCGTGCAGCGAATGCTCAGTTCCCTGCTCCGGCGAAAGCGGCAGACCAACGGGATGTCGAGCGCCAATCCGAGGGCATCGAAGCCGGGACCGAGGTTGGCGCTCGATGCCGGTACGCGTAGTTTCCAGGCCATGGAGGCGCGCCGGCTTTCCTAGAGCGCTTCCTCTGGGAGCGCCACGGGGTTGCCTTCGCGGCAGGATTTGTAGACGGCGAGCACCAGTTCAAGGGCGCGATAGCCGGCCTCGCCGGAGGTGAGCGGGTCGCGATTTTCGCGGATGGCGTCGCCGAACTCGCGGAACTGGCGTTCAAAGGGAGTGAGTGGGATGGCCATCGGGTCCGACGCTCCGGACATGGTTTGCGAAGCGAGCGGAGCGGGTTCGCCTTCGTCGTTCCGCACATCCCAGGTGGTGAGTTTGTCGCCGGTGACGATTGCGGCGCCGTTGGTTCCATGAATCTCGATGCGCTCCGGGTAGCCGGGCCAGAACGCGGTGGCCGCCTGGATGACGCCGGTTGCGCCGCCGGCATAGCGGAGCACGGCATTCACCACGTCTTCGGATTCGATGGAGTGCAGCGCGCCCAATTGCCAGGCGCCGCATACCTTTCCGACACGCCCGATGAGGTAGAGCAGCATGTCGATCTGATGGACGGCCTGATTGATGAGCGCGCCGCCGCCTTCGGTGGCCCAACTGCCCTTGATGGGGCGCAAGTAGTATTCGGCCGAACGATACCACTTGACGTAGGCGTCGGCCTGAAGAATCTTTCCGAGCCTTCCCGCCGGGATCGCCTTGGCGAGGAATTGAATCGAATCATCGAAGCGGTGCTGGCTGACGACGTTCAGCCGCACGCCGGCGCGGCGTGTGTAGTTCACCATTTCGCGGGCCGTTTCGAGGTTGGTGGCGATCGGCTTCTGCACCTGCACATGCTTGCCGGCGGCGGCGGCCGCCATCAGCGGCTGAAGGCGGAAGTCCGGGAACGTGCAGACATCGATGAAATCGACGTTCGGATGGCGGCAGACATCCTCATAATTAGCGAAGAACTCCGCGCCGGCTCCGGCCGCGAACTTGCGTCCGTGCTCTTCCCGCACATCCGTGACGGCGGTGACGGTGAAGCCGATGTTCGCGTATGCCTTAATGTGCATTTGCGCAATTGCGCCGCAACCAATGATTCCTACTCGCAAGAGAAGCTCCTGTAATCGATTGAAGGGTAATGTATCAGCCTAGCAGGATTCGAGGCCGTGGCCGGAACCGCAAACCGCCACTTCGAGGCCGAGGGCGGCGAACATGGACGCCTTGACGGCAAGCGCATGGTTCGCCGAGGCGGCGTCGGGGGCGTAGGCTACCTGAATGTGATTCGATTTGTGGCGCGCCATCATCTGGTCGCGGCTGACGCCGTAGGTGACCGCATGCATGATGGGCCACTGCGGCGTGGTGATGCTCCAGCGGCGTTCGGTCTCTTCCTGGGGCAACTCGACGACGCCCGCGCGGCCGAGGTCGACCTTCAGCTTGCCGTCCGCCACGTAGACGCGGCTCCACACGATTTCTCCGGGCTTGCTGACGCCTTTGAGCGTGGCGCCGCCGAGCGGGAAGTACATGGGAGGCTGGCGTTCGCCGATGGCTCCGGCGTAGCTGTCGCGGAAATGAGAGGCGGGAACGGCGCCGGAAATCTCGAAAACCCAGATGAACTGTCCGTTATACTCCTCGCCGTAGCGGACGTCGTGGAGCGTGTTTGACGGGTCAAGGCCGAGGGCGCGCCAGACGCGATTGGTGATGAGACCGTCGAGCCCGGCGCACTCATCCACTTCATTGAAATGCGTCAGGGCGAGGCCGTCGTAGAGCACGCGGCCGTTGCCTGCCGCCTTCACGGGCGGGCGGTCCGGATTGTTCAGCAGGCCCTCGGCGAGATCGGAAGCGGGGCAGAGGTCCTTGAGCCCCTGCTGATATTGGATGCCGATGGCGTCGCAGCCGAAGTCGTCCGCGATGCGGAGAGCGGCAATGTACATCTTGCACTGCTGGTGGATCTGCGCATCGGTAAGTTCGGTCTGTTCGTTGCTTCCGGTCTTGAACCGCATGCCGCGGGCATCGAGCCACTTGCGAATAGCGGCGGCTTCTTCGCCGCTGACGGCGCCCATCCCGGCAAACAGCGCGGATTGGCTGAGACGCTCTTTGAAGACGCCTGTCGGATGCAGCAGTTCGTCAGGGATGATGGCGTTGTACATGCCCATGCAGCCCTCGTCGAAGACTCCCATGATGGCCTTGTTGCGGCGCAATTCGGCGGCGAGGGTTCCACCCAACTGGCGGGCACTTTCGGGAACCTTCCAGGCATCGAGGGCTTTTGCGTGGCTGGTGTCATGCACCACTTCGTTACCGCCGAGCCAGGTTTTCAAGCCATTCAGGAAGTAGGCATCGGTAAAATCGAAGCTCCACAGGGAACTGTACCGGACTCCGGCCTTGGTGAGCGATCCGTTGAGGTTCAACAGTCCTACAAGCCCCGGCCACTGGCCGCTCCAGTTGGCGACGGTGAGGATGGGACCCTTGTGCGTGTAGAGTCCGTGGAGCAGATGGTGGCTGTACTGCCACACCGCTTCCACCACCACCAGCGGCGCCTCGGGCGGGATCTGCCGGAACACCTCCATCCCATGGCGCTGGCTGTCGATGAAGCCGTGTCCCTTGACGGGGTCCAGCGGATGCCCGCGCTTGACTTCGCGGCCCAGTTTGGTGATGGCCGCCGTCACAGCGGCCTCCGCCTGGCTCTGCGCGGGCCAGCACACACGGTTGGCGGATAGACGCAGGTCTCCGTTCGCAATCAGAATGACCGGTTCAGGCATAGCTTTCTATTGTGTCATGAGTATTGTCCCGCCGGTTGAACTTGCGGTTCCACGGGGCCGGTCCCGCGCAAGCCTACGCCTGAAAAAGCATGCTGGAACATAACATACCCTCAGAGCATGCCTGCCAGTCCGCCGGACGGACCTGGAAAGGAAGAAATCTTCGATCTCCCAGCCTGCCGGGCCGCAGCTTGCATCATGGCAGCCGGACGCGCCGCGCGCGGCGCGTCAGCCGGCAGGCGCTCCCGCCGGCTCGAGGTAAAGCATCTCCTTCGCGTCGTCGTAGGCAAGCAACTCGGCGTAGCGTCCCCAATCGACCGCGATCTGCATCTGCCGCTCGATCTCCTCGGCGAGGATTTCGCGCTCGAGTTCCGCCGTGATATCACTCCAATGGGTCTGTTGGCGCTCAGCCTCTCGCAGTTTGTCGAGCAACCATCGAACGAGCGGCAGGCGCCGCAACCGCAGTGCAAATATCGCCTTCCGGGCGGCCACGCCGGCTTCGGCGAACGTCTCGCCGAGCTGTGTCAAAGTTATGTCGCCCTGGGCGATGGTGGCAAACCCGAGCAGTTCGGCGGCTTCGGTCAGCAGCAGCATGTGGTCCGAATCGAGCTTGAATTCATCCGCCAGGCGGTAAATATCCATGTGCGGCCCAGGCGCCTGGACGAGGTATTCCATGAGGCCCTCGATGTCGTTGATGTGAACCTCAGGCAGCAACCGAAGACGCCCTTCCCCGCCCGGCGCGGCCCCGAGTTCGATGTGCTCCGGTTGGGTCTGGCCGGCCATGGTCGTGTACACCCGGTCCACTATTTCCAGGAACGCCGTTCCTTTCCGGAACCGCGGCCGCCGTAGGTCTACGGCAAAGCCGGTGATCACACGGCCGGGATCCTTATCCATGATCACAATGCGGTCGGCCATGTAAACTGCCTCTTCGATGTTGTGAGTCACCATCAGGATGGCTTTCGTCGGCATGCCGCCGCCGGTCCACAAACCGATCAATTCTGTTCGCAGTGCTTCGGCGCTGAGGACGTCCAGTGCCGAAAAAGGCTCATCCAGGCACAGCAATTCCGGGCTTACGGCCATCGCGCGCGCGAACCCAGCTTTCTGCCTCATCCCACCCGACAACTCGCGAGGATACGCTGTCTCGAACCCATCCAACCCGACTTTGTCAAGGAGATCGAGCGCGCGCATCCTGGCCAGTTTCTCCGGCACGTGACGCGCGCGCAGGACGACTTCGACGTTTTCCAGAACCGTGAGCCAGGGGAATAGCGCGAACGTCTGAAAGACGATCGTGGCGTGGGGGTTGATACCGCGCAGTGGCCGGCCCCGGTAGAGCACGCGTCCTTCCGAAGGCGCCGTCAGTCCGGCTACGATTCGCAGCAGCGTGCTCTTTCCGCATCCCGAAGGCCCCAGAAGCGCGACGAATTCCCCTTCGTGGATCTTTAGACGGACATCTTGTACGGCAAGGAACTGCTTCCGCCGGGCGCCGTAGTAGTGGCTGACTTTGTCGAGTTCAATCAGGGCATCCGACATGCATCTACTCCAGGCGGTAGCGCTCCTCGGCAAGACGGTAAAGACGCTGCCAGACCAGCCGATTGATGGCTGCTACCGCAAAAACCATCGACAGCGTCGCGGAGAGGAGGAGAGGGTAATCTCCCTGAGCTGTTGCTCGGGCGATCGCGGACCCGATGCCCGTTAATGCGCGGGTGGTTCCTCCGATTTCAGTGTATTCGGCGACGATGCTGGCATTCCAGGCGCCGCCGGCAGCGGTGATCAGGCCCGTGACGATGTAGGGAAACAGAGCGGGAAGAATCAGAACGCGCCACCGCTGCCAGCGGCTGAGCCCGAGGAGCAATGCCGTGTCTTTGAGATCCCGCGGCACGGCGGAAGCGCCGGCAATCACATTGAACAGTAAGTACCACTGCGTTCCCATGAGCATCAGCGAGATGGCCGCGATGTTCAAGCCATTCGGGAGCCGGAGCAGTCCCAGTAGCAGGACCGGGAACAGAGCTGTCGCGGGCACGGCTGCGGCGATCTGCGCCAGGGGCTGCAGGACAGCCGCCACGCGGGGTTTGGAGCCGATCAAGACGCCGGCCGGTACGGTCCAGGCGAGCGCGATGAGGACGGTCACGAGTACTCGTCCCGCGGTTGCCGCGAGTCCCGCCACAATCGCTCCCCACTGCCACCCGGGCACCCGCGCCAGCAATGTCGCGGCGGAGTACGCGCCGTAGATGAGTATGCACCCGCCAAAGCCAGCGGCGGCGAGCGAAAGCCCTCGAGACGGCGTTTCCAATCCGCGGTTCTCCCACTTGCGCGCGGCGGCCCGCGCGGCGGCACGGTCGATCATCCACGGTAGCCAACCGACAAGCCTCCGCACGGCAGGCGCCACGATTCTGGAACTACGCCACGCTTCATAGAACCACGACGACGACGGCCGGGAGCCGGCGGTATCCAGCCTGAATCGGTCCGACCATGCCAGGAGCGGGCGCCAGACCACTTGATCGAGCAGCACGATCAGCACAACCAGCACGGCCACCCCCCACCCCGCCGCGCGCCAGTCTCCAACCCGCGCAGCTTCACTCAAGTACGCTCCGATGCCCAGTAGGCGGAAATCACGCTTTCCGACCGTAAAAATTTCCGCCGCCATCAGGAAAAACCAGCCGCCTGCCCAACTCATCATGCTGTTCCAGACAAGGCCGATCGCCGCAAACGGCAACTCCAGTTTCTTCAGCCGGAGCCAGGCGTCAAACGAAAACACAGCAGCCACTTCCCGGAACTCCCGCGGAATGGTTTTCAGCGATTGATACCAGACAAACGTAAGATTCCAGACCTGGCTGGTGAAAATCAGTACGACTGAAGCGATCTCCGCGGCGGCAGCCTGCGGCAAAATTGCACGTAAGCTAAGGAACACGATGGGCAGGAATGACAGAATCGGCACGCTCTGGAGGATGTCCAGCAGCGGAATCAGGAATCGTTCAGCACGGCGGTTGTACGCGGCCGCGTACCCGTAGGCAAGCGTAAAAATCACCGATAGAACGTAGGCATGAAGCATCCGCGTGAACGACAGCCCCGCATAGAAGACGAGGTGGACCGGCGACAGCGAAATCGCAGGCCCCCGCATCACCAGCGGCGCATTGAACGCTAGCCGGACACCGGCGTAGACAAGAGTGGTCACGGCCGCCAGGGCAACAGCATCGCCCCAATTCCACCCGCGGTATTGCGCCGCTCTGAGACTGAATGACCGGACCGGCCCGGTATCCTGGTGTCTGGTCAGCAGGCGCAGCATCGTCAATCTCACTCCAGTTTGCGTGCAAGTTTACGCACAACCCATCGGGGACCGATGGAAAGCCTAACCCCGGAAGCGCATGCCGGCGAAGCTGACGACGCTTTGGGGGTCGATGTTCCACTGCTCGTAGCTGGAGAGCGTGCCGCGGGCGTTGGGCATGGCTTTGAGGAAGGTGTAGAACGGCGAGGATCCGCACCATTTGAGGTCGTCCTGGCGGTCCTGGACGAGGTCCCAGTAGCCCTTGGCGTCTCCGGCGTTGATACGTTCGATGCGGGACTGGTCGCGGGCGGCGACTTCGGCCATTTCGGAGACGTTGGCCTGGGCAGTGAAGGAGTCGCCGTAGCGGCGTCCCATGTGGGCCATGTCGACGCCGAGGACCCAGATGAGATTCCTGCCTTCGCGGGCTCCCATTTCGCCGAGAGCGCCGAGGAACGCCTTGACGTTGTCGTCGTCCTCGGGCATTCCGCCTTCGTAAATGCTGCGCCCGTAGGCTCCGCAGAGAATCGGGAGCACGCGAATGTTGGGGCCGAAGAGATGTTGGAGGAAGACCACCTGGAACTCGATGGAGTTCTCGATGGCGATGCAGTAATCCTCCATGAGGACGGCGTTCGGGGCCTTGCTTTGGAGTTCGTCGATGAGTGAAGCGGCGGGCTGGGCATCGCCCCACGGGGTGGTCCATGTCTTGCGCGTCATGCCGAAGCGCTCCGGAGCGCCGTAATGAGAGGTGCCGAGGATGACGAAGGTACGCCCGGCGTAATCTTCCTGGCGCAGGCCGGAGTAGGCGGCGCGGTAGGATTGCCAGCCGCCTTCGGGGCTGACGTGGGGGGCAGCGATGCCGAGCAGGCCATCGGCAACGGCGGGTTCGCCGTTCAGATACCGCTGCATGGTTTCGCGCAACGCCTCCGGCTCGTCCGGATAAGCGGCTCCGGCATGGGCCGGGTAGCGGGCTTCGGCGGCGGCGAAGGCGCGCTCGCGCTCCATCCGCATTTCGGCGAACACTTCGTCTTCGAGGAATCCCGCGTTGCGAAGGTTCCCGGTGAGGTGCTCCTGTAATTCGCCCACCTGCAAATCGCCGGTGATGTGAAACAGCGCGGCGCGCAGGTCGTCGCCGGTGCGCTCGCCGTCGAAATACTCGAGCACCTGCACCAGCACGGGGGGAATGATGAGGGTGATCTCGGAGTATTGGAACGGATCGCGAATGAGCAATCCGGGGCGGTCCGGAACAGGGGAGGGCATGAAGTCAAGATTCATGCGCAGCCGCGGGAGGGGGTTCGACATGCACTTCCATCATAGCCCGCCGTCCTGATAGAATCCGAAACCAGCCGTTATGAACAAGAAGTTTCTGATCGTCGCCGCCGGCGCGAGCCTCGCTATCGCGCAAACCGTCTATGCCCCCAAGGGAAAGCCGGCGCAGTACACGCCGCCGCACAAGCCGCACACCAGGTTGAGCGACCTGATGGCGAAGCACAAAGGGCAGAAGTCGTGGCGCGAGTTGATTGTGAATGACAAGCACCTGAAGAGCGAGTACATCTATGCCTCGCCCGGCTTCCGGCACCCCAAGGCGCTGCATCCGGACACGCGCGAGTGGTGGGTGGTCCTGGAGGGCGAGGTGCGCTTCGACCTCGAGACGGTGGAGCCGTTCACGGCAAAAAAGGGCGCAATGGTGCAGGTTCCGATGCAGACCTTCTTCTCCTATGAAGTGGCGGGGAACGGGCCGGCGCTGATTTTCGAGACGAATATCGCCGGCGCGAAGACCATCTATGCCGAACGGAAGGACGCGCCGCCGATGCCGGGCTACGACTGGACGCCGGTGCAGATGAACCGCGCGAAGGGACAGTGGCTGCACGAGAACAAGCCCGTCGTCTACTACGATGAAATCGCGCGGAAGATTGAGAACAAGGAGTTGCGAGGCACCATCCGTGTGGTGGAGGACGACCGCGGCGCGGCCAATTTCATTTACGGCTACAACAGCAAACTGCCGCCGCTCGATGAGAAGAATCGCGGGCACTATCATCCGGAAGGGGCGGAATACTGGCTGATCCTGTCGGGCCAGATTCGCTACCCGATCGAGAACGTGGGCGTGGTGATTGCCGAGCGCGGCGATGTGGTGTACGTTCCGCCGTATACGTTCCATGCGCCGCGCTGGTGGGGGGACGGCCCCTCGTGCCGGCTGGCAATGAACGGATTCCCCCAGATAGCGCATCTTTACGAACCGCACTAAGGGCGCACAGGGCCGTTAGGTTGCATCCATCGTGTTAGGCTATTCCAAGGCAAATCCAATGTCTGAATTTCGGGATCATGTGGTCCTCATCACCGGCGCTTGCGGCGCCTTGGGCGAGATCGTGACCAGCCAGTTTCTGGACGCGGGAGCGCACGTGGTGGGCGTGGATATCGAGTGGCCGGAACCGCCGGAGAGCCAGCGGGTGCTGCCGCTGACGCTGGACCTGATCGAGCCGGAACAATGCCGCCGGGCGGTGGCGCTGACGCTGGAACATCACCGGCGGATTGACATCCTGCTGCACCTGGTGGGGGGATTCACTTCGGGCAAGACGCTGGCCGAGACATGCGACGCCGAATGGCAGCGGATGCTGAACATCAATCTCAACTCGACGTTCAATCTGTGCCGGGAAGTGCTGCCGCAGATGCTGAAGGCGCGACGCGGGCGGATGATCGCCATCGGGGCAAAGGCGGGGGTGGACCCGGTAGCAAAGATGGGCGCGTACCACGTTGCGAAGGCGGCGACGCACGCCCTGATCCGGGCCATCGGCAGGGAATGCCGGGGAACGGGCGTGACGGCGAACGCGATCCTGCCGAGCATCATCGACACCGCCACCAATCGCGCCAACATGCCCGATGCGGATTACAGCAAATGGGTCAGCCCGCGCGTGATCGCACAGTTGATCCAATATCTGGCTTCGCAGGCAGCCGCGGACGTGAATGGGGCGCTGATTCCGATATACGGACGGGCTTGATAGAGGGCGTCATCCAGATTGAACTCCCAAGATGGCACGACGCGTGCAGGTATTTCTAACTGAACGCGGAGGCTTTATGGAAGTTCAATTTCGGTTTTGCTATTTGGCGGTGGCGGCGTTTCTCTACCCTTTGATGTCGACTGTTGTCTTCGCCGCGCCGGCCAGCCAATCGGCCGTACGTTGGAGTGAGCTTGCGCCGCTGCTCAAGGGCCGCGAGATCTCGGTGAGGTTGAGCGGCGGGGCAATCGTGGGAGGGAAGTATTCCGGCATTCAAGCGAACACCCTGAC